>JAADIG010000041.1 GCA_013151445.1 Actinomycetota bacterium | reverse complement strand
GGGGCATGGGCGCCAAGGGCAAGAACTTCTACAACAACCTCACCCGTCGTTACGGCTTCGAGGAGGCCGCCGAAACTATCCAGGACCACTACCTCGCCGGCAACAAGATGGCCGCAATGGAGGCTGTCCCCGACGAACTCGTCGATCAGATCAACCTTATCGGCCCAAAAGCGAAGGTCGCCGAAGAGATCGAAGTCTGGAAAGCTGCCGGGGTCACAACCCTGAACGTCACCGCCACTGACATCAACACCCTACGAACCCTCGCCGAATTGGTGCTCTAACGCCAGCACATACTGCTCTAACCGAGCCAGGCGACAAGCGCATCGGACCATAGGACGAGCGCACCCTTTGCCTCGCTGCGTTCGCGAAGTTCGCGGACAACGATCGTGCCCGGGTCTGCTGCCCGCTCGACGATCGCATCGTCTGCACTTTGGTGCGAAGGAGCGAAGAACACGTCGACCAATCTCCCGGACCGCACGGCGCGTTCGCCCTGCTGTGCCGAATCGAATACGACCAGGACCGCACCGCTGCGAGCGAGCCGTGCGAGCTTCGCTAACCGGCGCTCCACTTCCCGGCGCGCCTCGGCTGGATCTGCCATGGCCTTCCCCAAAGCAAACGAGAGGTTGTATCCGTCAATCACCCATTGTGTACCCGAAGCATGGTCAAGAAGCCACGCCACCGCGGCCGCATCGTCGGGCCGCACACCGGGTGGCAGCGCGTGAGCATCATCACCACTGTCACCGGCACTGTCGGAAGAACTACCAGGACCCGAAGAACCGACACTGCGTGCGAGGGCGACAAGTTGGTCGAGTTCGCGGGCAAATCGCACAGGGTCCGTACGATCCCTCTCTACGCCGCCCTGTTCGACACGTCGCAACAACGTCGCCCGCTCCGACTTCAGTGCCCGGACGTCGGACTTTGCCGTGTCTCGTTCATTGAGCAAGACCGCGACCTCGTCACGGGCGGACGCCAGCGCGGCCGCAACCTTGTCCACCGCGGCAGCATGCCCTGCCGCCTCCCGCTCCAGTTCGCGTACTCGCCGCTGTAGTGCTTCGAGCTTGTCGTCGGCACGCTCTGCTCTCTCCGCGGCAGTGAGATCCTGGCGAAGTTGGTCGATGCGACGCTTCGCTTCCGCAAGCTGGGCGGTCGCAGCCGCAATCCTGTCGGCGTGGCTCTTTGCCTCGTCAGCCGAGCTCGCGACTTGGGAGTCAACTATCCGAGTGACAACAGCCTCCCACCATCCTGGGGGTTGTTCGACAAACGCCTGGACGACAACATCGTCATAGGGTCCCCGGTCTGCGACCTGGGACCGGAACCAGTCGTTCCCGACAAGAGCCTCGAGAAGTGTCCCTGCCAGTGGCGGCGGCAACCGGCCACCGCTGTAGCGTTCCACGGGTCGAAGTACCGCGGGGAGCTCGTCGGGTTCAAGATCGCGCAACACCGCCCGAGCGGCCTTCACCGCGTCAGCGAACGTCCGTGCATGCGTTACCCAAAAGCGGTTCACCTGGCTACCTCACCTCCCGATAGACACTTCAACGTGAATGAGCTTGACACCAAGTACCAGGATGCCATACTCGTCGCACAAGTTCGATAAAGGAACTCGACATGTCCCAGACCCTCAATCTCGTAATTCTTAGGTAGGCGCATAGAAACGCCACAGTTTCTCATGCGCCGACACCCTCCTCACGGAGGGTTTTTTTGTACCCATGTCAAGCCAACGAATCGCAACATCACATCGGAGCACCACGATGAGCGAACAACTCACCGGAGCACAGGCCCTCTTACGGGCCCTCGAACTCGAGGGTGTCGAGATAGCGTTCGGGGTACCCGGCGGTGCGGTACTCCCCCTCTACGACCCACTGCTGGACTCCTCCATCCGCCACGTCCTCGCCCGGCATGAGCAGGGTGCAGGCCACATGGCGTCAGGGTACGCTCACGCTTCCGGCCGAGTCGGTGTCACCATTGCCACCTCGGGTCCCGGCGCGACCAATCTTGTCACGCCACTCGCCGACGCGTATGCCGACTCGATTCCCGTCGTGGCCATCACCGGCCAGGTCGCGTCGACGTCGATCGGGTACGACGCATTCCAGGAGGCACACACCTGGGGCATCACCGCCCCGTGCACCAAACACAACTATCTCGTCACCGACGTCAACGACATCCCCAACGTGGTGCGCGAAGCGTTCCACCTGGCCGCAACCGGTCGCCCGGGACCCGTGCTCGTCGACATCCCAAAGAACATTCTCGCCGCAACGATGACGTGGCAGGGTCAGGGGACCATTGACCTGCCGGGTTACAAACCACGAGGCGAGGGGCATCACAAGCAGATTTCCGCCGCAATCAAACTCTTGCTTGCATCCGAACGGCCAGTGTTTTACGCCGGCGGAGGACTCGTTCGTGCCGAGGCGGCGGAAGAAGCGCTGACGTTTGCGCGAGCAGCCAACTTGCCAGTGGTTACAACACTGATGGCGCGCGGTGTCATCCCGGACTCGTACGAGAAGCATCTCGGGATGCCGGGGATGCATGGCACGTACGCAGCAACCATGTCGATGCAGCGATCCGATCTCCTCGTCACTATCGGGGCGCGTTTCGACGACCGCGTAACGGGCAAGGTCGCGGCCTTCGCCCCAGACGCCAAGGTCATCCATGTCGACATCGATCCGGCGGAGATTGGCAAGGTACGTAACGCGGAGGTTCCGATCGTCGGCCACGCCAAGGCCGTGCTAAAACAGCTCATCGCGGAGCTGGAGAAACAGCTCGATGGCGACCCCGCTCCCGACTATCAACCGTGGATTGACACCGTGCTCGGATGGCGAGACGACAACCCCCTCACGTACGACCAGCGACCGGAGGGACCCATCCTCCAGCAGTACTTCATTGACGAACTCTCCCGCTACATGGGCGACAACGCCATCGTCGTCGCCGGAGTCGGCCAACACCAGATGTGGACGTCACAGTTCTGGAAGTTTGAGCGGCCCAACACGTGGGTGAACTCGGGAGGTCTCGGGACCATGGGTTACGCCGTACCGGCTGCCGTCGGTGCGCAGGCCGCAATGCCCGAGACCACTGTGTGGGCGATCGACGGAGATGGCTGTTTCCAGATGACCAGCCAGGAACTCATTACCGCGGCGATCGAAGGATTCCCGGTGAAAATCGCCATCATGAACAACGGTGCTCTCGGCATGGTGAAACAATGGCAGAGCCTGTTCTACAACGGTCGCCTTTCGGGAGTTGACCTCTCAGGCGGAATTCCCGACTTCGTGATGCTTGCCGAGGCAATGGGATGCGTCGGGATGCGGGTTGATAACCCTGCCGACGTTCCGGCCATCATCGAAAAGGCGATGAGTGTGACCGACAGACCAGTTGTTATCGAAGTGGTCTGCGACCCCGACGAAATGGTGTTCCCGATGGTGCCAGCCGGTGGTTCCAACGACGACGTCGTCCTCAACAAACAGGGACTGAAATGAACCATCTCATCAGTGTCCTTGTCGAAAACAAGCCGGGCGTACTCGCTCGAGTAGCAACCATGTTTGCCCGCCGCGGATTCAACATCCACTCCCTCACCGTCGGCCCGACCGCCGAAGAGGGCATGTCACGGATGACGGTTGTCGCCGAAACTCCAGAGGTCGAGCAGATAACGAAGCAGCTCTACAAGCTGGTCCACACCGTGAAAGTCACCGAATTTGAGCCCGGCCAGGCGGTGGTCCGTGAGCTGATGCTGGTAAAGGTGAACGCCGACCCGAAGCGCCGCTCCGAAGTGCTGAACGCCGCATCGGTGTTTGACGCAACGGCCGTCGATATTGGCTCCAGTTCGCTGACCTTTCAAGTCGCCGGTACACCCGAGTCGCTTGCGGATTTCCTTGAAATGATGCGACCCTATGGTGTGTCCGCGCTTGTGAAGTCCGGACGAATCGCACTCGCGAAGAACTCAAAAACAAAAGCAGCAGCCGGGACGTAAGTCGCGGCCGACATCACCGAACGGTGAGGAGCAACCAAACCAATGACAGACATGTATTACGAGAAGGATGCCAATCCGGCCCTCATAGCCAACCGTCGCGTGGCGGTGCTCGGGTTTGGGAGCCAGGGTCACGCGCACGCGTTGAACCTTAAGGACTCGGGCGTGGATGTCATTGTCGGGTTGCGCGAGAAATCGGCTCGACGCGACCTGGCGTCTGCCAATGGCCTCAAGGTCGCCACTCCGGCCGAAGCCGCAGATTGGGCCGACCTCACGATGGTGCTCGTCCCCGACCAGCACCAGGGCAAGCTGTATACAGAGGCGATCGCGCCGACCCTCCAACCGGGCGATGCACTCTTTTTTGCGCACGGATTCAACATCCACTTTGGCTACATCACACCGCCGACGGGGGTCGATGTAGCCATGGTCGCCCCGAAAGGGCCGGGGCACCTCGTTCGTCGCCAGTATCAGGCGAACAGCGGCGTCCCTGCACTCATCGCAGTTCACCAGGATGCCTCGGGCTCGGCGAAACAACTCGCGCTTTCCTACGCCCACGGCATCGGTGGTACCCGGGCCGGCGTGATTGAAACAACGTTCAAAGATGAGACTGAGACCGACCTGTTCGGCGAACAGGTCATTCTGTGCGGCGGGGTGGACGAATTGATCCGCGCCGCCTTCGAGACGCTCACAGACGCGGGCTACGAGCCAGAAATGGCGTACTTTGAGGTTCTCCACGAACTCAAGTTGATCGTTGACCTGCTCTGGGAAGGAGGTATTTCATGGATGCGCTACTCCGTGTCCGATACCGCCGAGTACGGAGATATCACGCGCGGTCCGCGCATCATCACCGATGACACACGCGCCGTAATGCGTGAGATCCTTGCCGAGATCCAGTCTGGCGAGTTTGCTCGTGAGTGGATGGCCGAATGCGAGGCGGGAAGTCCCAATCTTCTGGCGGCACGCCGCGCGGCGGCCGACCACCCGATTGAGGCGATCGGCAAACAGCTTCGAGCAATGATGCCCTTCCTTGTCGAAAAGAGCCCAGAGAACGAAGGAATCTGACCCCGGTGAACGTATCCTCCACTGTGTTGTTGCTAACGAGCCTGCTTCTTATGTAGCCGGGCGGCGCCCTGTCGACCCGGCACGCAAACTCGTTGGCCACCTCAATTCAGCAAGGATCACCTCATGACAGACAGACTCATCATTCTCGACACGACGCTGCGCGACGGCGAGCAGGCCCCGGGTATTGCCCTGTCGCCCGACGATAAAGTCGCCATTGCGCATCAGCTCGCCAAGCTCCAGGTAGATGTCATCGAAGCCGGTTTCGCGGCGTCGTCGCCGGGCGACTTTCTCTCGGTATCACGCATCGCTGCGGAGGTACGCGGACCGGTCATCGCAAGCCTCGCACGCACAACACCGGACGACATCGACCAGGCAGCCGAGGCCGTAAAGGCCGCAGACCGACCCCGGATTCATGTGTTCATTTCCACATCGCAGATCCACATGGAACAGATGTTGCGCATGGACAAGCAGCAGGTACTGAAGGCGATTACCGAAAGTGTGACCCGTGCCAAGGGGTACTGCGACGACATCGAGTTCTCACCACAGGATGCGACGAGGACCGATCCTGATTTCGTTGTGGAAACGTGCCGCGCCGCGGTTGCGGCTGGTGCCACCACGATCAATATCCCGGACACCGTCGGTTATGCGATGCCTGAGCACTTTGTGGCTCTGATGACAAAGGTGTTCAACGAGGTGCGCGACGGCAACCAGGACGTCATCCTGTCGACGCATTGCCACAACGATCTGGGCCTTGCCGTGGCGAACTCGCTGTCAGCCATAGAGGCGGGGGCCCGCCAGATCGAAGGTGCGATAAACGGTATCGGGGAACGGGCCGGCAACACATCCACCGAAGAGATCATCATGGCGGTGAAAACGCGCCAGGACTACTTCAACGTCGACATCGGTGCCAACACCACTGAGATCGTTGAGACGTCTCGCCTTGTTTCACGGCTCACTGGTTATCCGGTGCAGTACAACAAGGCCGTGGTTGGCAGGAATGCGTTCGCTCACGAATCCGGCATCCATCAGCACGGTGTCCTCCGGAACCGCGAAACCTACGAGATCATGGACCCGGCGGCCGTCGGCCACGAGTCCGTACTTGTTCTGGGGAAACACTCGGGCCGAGCCGCGTTCGGCGATGCCCTTTCGAGAATGAATATCCAGCTCGATGAGACTGCCTTCGAGCGGGCATTCCGACGCTTCAAGGAACTCGCCGACCGCAAGGGCGAGATCAGCGAAAGTGGTTTGCGAGCCATTATCTCGACACAGTCCGTCGTTCCTCACGGCGAGATCAGCCTCATCGGTATTCGGGTGTCGGGAGGATACGACCAGACGCCCGAAGCTATCGTCACCGTCGAAAGAGGTGGCGTAGAACAGACGTTCACCGGAGAAGGCGACGGCATGGTCAACGCGGCGTTTGTCGCCCTCCAAGATGCCTTCGACACCGCCGCGACACTGCTCGACTATCGGGTGAGTCCGATCACGTCGGGGGCCGACGCAATGGCCGAAGTGAATGTAATTGTTCAGGTCGGTCCGGCGACGTTCTCGGGCCGGGGAGTATCAACCGACGTCGTCGAGGGATCGGCTCGAGCGTTCGTTGCAGCAATGAACAAGACCCTTCCTGACGACGAGTAGGAATCATGCACAAATCAATCGTTCTCCTACCCGGTGACGGCATAGGACCCGAAGTCGTTGCCGAAGCCCGCAAGACAATCACCGCGATCGCGCAACGATTCGGACATGACTTCGTGCTCGAGGAACGTGCCTTGGGTGGTAACGCGATTGATGAGTTCGGCGACCCCCTCCCCCAGAGCACGCTCGCAGCATGTCGGTCCGCAGATGCCGTGATCCTCGGAGCGGTGGGAGGCCCGAAATGGGACGACCCCAATGCCAAGACCCGACCCGAGGCCGGTCTTCTCGGGTTACGCAAGGAGTTGGGACTCTTTGCGAATCTACGTCCCATCCGACCGCACCGCCAACTCATAGATGCCTCTCCGCTGCGACCGGACCTCATCGCAGGCGTCGACATCCTGTTCTTTCGCGAGTTAACCGGTGGCATCTACTTTGGCCCGTCGTCAGTGAGCAACGACGGCACCACCGCCCACTCCGAAATGGTGTATCACACCTACGAAGTCGAACGCATCGTGAGGTTGGCCGCCGAAGCTGCGCGAGCCCGTGACAACCATCTCACCTCGGTCGACAAAGCAAACGTCCTTGAGGTCTCCCGGCTGTGGCGCAGGGTCGCAGGTCGGGTCATGGCGGAGGAATTCCCCGACGTCAACTACGACGTCGTCCTCGTCGATGCCATGGCGATGCACCTCATTGCCCGACCTGCATCGTTCGACGTCGTCGTCACCGGCAACCTATTCGGTGACATTCTCACCGACGAATCATCGATGCTGCCGGGGTCCCTCGGTATGTTGCCTTCGGCATCGATTGGGGAGACCGAACCCGGTCTCTATGAGCCGATACACGGCTCGGCACCAGACATCGCTGGTAGGGGCCTCGCCAACCCCCTCGCTACGATTCTCGCCACCGCAATGGCATTACGTCACTCCCTCGAAATGGAACGTGAGGCAGCGGCGGTCGAAACCGCCGTCAACCAGGTGCTCGATGACGGGTTGCGGACCACCGATATTGCAACCGCAGACGAAGCTGTGGTTTCAACTACCACCATGGGTGACGCCGTGGCGACGGCCATAGGCTCGCCCCCCACGTAAACTCCGCCACTCAATCGCCTGGAGGTTTCATGACACGGTTCGGCGCTGCGGTGTTTGCGTTGCTGGTTCTCGCCGGTGCATGTTCGGCGACGTCGCCAACCCCTCAACCGACGTCCACCACTCTCGCGCAAACCCCCACCACGACACGTGCACCCGCTCCCGTCAGCGGAACCGAAGGCGCCCCCGGTCTTGGCGACTCGTACTATCCGGATCTCGGCAATGGTGGTTACGACGCCCAGAGTTACACCGTAGCGATCACCTGGGACCCGGCAGTGGGTACTCTCACCGGCACGACTTCCATGGTTGCCATCGCCACCCAGAACCTCTCGACCTTCTATGTCGATTTCGGGGAGTTGAGCCTCATTGAAATCACGGTGAACGGCGCGGCGGCTCTCGCCTCCAAGACCGACAGCTCCGACATCAACCTCCTGGTCGAACCCACACAACCGATCGCGGTCGGTGAAACATTCGAGCTTGTCATCACCTACTCGGGGCGGCCAGCCACGATTCGCAGTGTCGCCCTCCCGATCGACGCTGGCTGGACAACCGCACCCGACGGTACTTCGTATGTCGTTACTGAACCCGACGGGGCCTACTCCTGGTTCCCCGTCAACGACCACCCCCTCGACAAGGCGCTCTTCCGGTTCGAGATCACCGTTCCCGACGGGATCACCGCCGTTGCGAACGGGGTGAACACGGAAATGATCACCGACATCGGTTCAAATACGTGGATCTGGGAGGGTACCCAGCCCATGGCACCGTACCTCGCCACGGTCGTCATCGGTGACGTCGTAATCGTCAACGACGAAGCCGGCTCGGCACAGAGCGGGATACCGATTCGCAACGTGCTCCCACCGGAGCTTGCGGCGAATCCACCAGCTGCGCTGGCGCTCCAAGGGGAAATGCTCAACTACTTCGCCGAGATTTTCGGCCCCTACCCATTCGCCACCTATGGGATCGCCAGCGTCGAGGGTTTCCAAGCGGCATTGGAGAATCAAACACTCTCGGTTTTCGGCGCGGATATCGTCCGCTCCGGATTCTTCGAGACGGTACTTGTCCACGAGATTGCCCACCAGTGGATCGGTAACTGGGTGTCACTTGCCGACTGGAGTGACATCTGGCTGAATGAGGGTTTTGCGACCTATGCGGAGTGGCTCTGGGAGGAGAACCAACGCGGCCCGCAGGCTCGTGATGCCCTCATTGCGGAGGCATATGCAACTGTGGAGGGTCTCGCACCGCTCGCTCCCGGCGCACCGCCACCCGACGATCTGTTTGCGTTCTCCGTCTACAACCGCGGCGGGCTCGCGCTCCATGCCCTGCGGCAGGAAGTTGGGGACGACACGTTCTTTGCAATCCTTCGAAGGTACACAGACCGGTACGCCAATGACAACGCCCGCACTGTCGACTTCATCGAAGTCGCTCAGGAGGTGTCAGGAATCGACCTCAGCGACCTGTTCAACAGATGGCTGTACCAGCCCGAACTCCCTCCCCTGCCTTAACCGAGTTCCCGCGGTCTACCGCTCTGGAGAACCGTCTACGCTGTCCTCTCTCATCCAAGGAGCACCGTGAGCCAGGAAAAAGCAGATATTGGACTGATCGGCCTTGCGGTGATGGGCCAGAACCTTGTGCTCAACATGGCAGACCATGGTTTCTCCGTTGCGGTCTACAACCGCACGATCTCCAAAACGGATGCTTTCACAGCCTCGCTCGCACCCGGTACGTCGATCTTTGGGACACACCACCTCACAGACCTCACCGCACGCCTCAGTTCGCCGCGGATCGTGATGCTGATGGTCCGGGCGGGTCGACCGGTCGATGCAACGATCGACGCCCTCATCCCGCATCTCGAACCCCGGGATATCATCATCGACGGCGGAAACTCCAACTACGAAGACACACGTCTTCGAGTACAGCGCCTTGAGGCACTCGGGATTCACTTCGTCGGTGCCGGCGTCTCGGGAGGCGAGGAGGGAGCACGCACCGGACCCTCGATCATGCCGGGCGGCGCACCCGAGGCATGGCCACATATCAAGAACATTCTGCAGTCGATCGCCGCCGTCTATGACGGCGAACCATGCTGCGACTGGTTGGGCCCCGGTGGGGCTGGTCATTTCGTGAAAACTGTGCACAATGGGATCGAATACGGGGACATGCAGGTCATCGCCGAGGCGTACGACATCATGCGTCGAGGCCTTGCAATGGACCATGATGCAATGGCCGCAACGTTCGACGAGTGGGGAACCGGGGCACTCGATAGTTATCTGATCGACATCACCGCGACGATTCTCCGCACCAGAGACACCGATGGTGAACCCCTGCTCACCAAGATTCTTGATACGGCAGGACAAAAGGGAACAGGCCGTTGGACGGTGGACGCTTCGATGGACTTCGCCATGCCGGTGAGCCTCGTGGCCGAAGCTGTCCACGCACGCATCGTGTCGGCGCTCATCGACGACAGATACGTAACCGCTGACGCCCTCGGCGAACCCTCCGTCGGTGAGATCGAAGGCAGCCGCGTCGAGCTCTTGGCCGACCTGCACTCGGCCGCCTATGCGGCCAAGATCGTCTCCTATGCGCAAGGATTTATGTTGCTGTCGGCGGCATCACGAGAGCACATGTGGGACCTTGACATGGGCCTCGTTGCGTCGCTGTGGCGTGACGGGTGCATCATCCGATCGCAGTTCCTCAACGACATCACCTCGGCATATCGCAGCCGACCCGACCTACCAAATTTGCTCGTTGCGCCGTACTTTGTCGATGCGCTCACAAACACCCAGGACGGCCTCCGCAGGACTGTGGCACGCGCCGCGCTTGCTGGCCTCCCCACACCGGCGTATTCCTCAGCGCTGGCATTTCTCGATGCCTTCCGGACTCGCCGTCTCCCCGCCAACCTGTTGCAGGCACAGCGGGACTACTTCGGGGCCCATACGTATGAACGAGTGGACCGACCACGCGGTGAGTTCTTTCACACGAACTGGACCGGAACCGGTGGCGATATCACGTCGACAACCTACGACGCCTGAACAATTTCGTCACTCGTCGATACGCGGGGCGGGGCATGGGCGACATTGGTCTGCGTGACGAGAAACCGATGATCCGTGAAGTAGGGGCCCGCTGGCGGTTTCCACGAGAACTCCTCCACTGGGTCATTCCTTCCGGATCATTTTGTCGATAGCCGAGGGTGGTGGTTTACCTGTTAGCGTTCTTCACTATGCGCATATTCATTCAACGAGAACAGGCTGAGTCCGAAACCCGAGTCGCAGCTACACCGACAACCGTCAAGCGCTTCGTCGAATGGGGATGGGACGTCACGGTCGAGCCCGGTGCCGGAATCCGCGCCGGTTTTCCTGACGAACTGTTCGCCGACGAGGGTGCAACAATGTCGAGCGATGCGTCGGACGCTGACATCGTCCTGCGTGCTGGCTTGACCACACCGAACGAGGCCGAGCAATACCAGAGCGGGACCACCGTCATCGGGTTTTTCGATCCCTACGTCAACGCCGACCTCATGCGGGCTTGCGAGCGCGCAGGACTCACAGTCGTCGCGCTTGAAGCGATTCCCCGGACCACGCTGGCACAGTCGATGGACGCCCTGTCATCACAGGCGACCGTGGGTGGGTATGCCGCGGTTCTGCTCGCCGCACAACAGTCGCCAAAGTTCCTCCCGATGCTCGTTACGGCCGCGGGAACCATTCCGCCTGCCCGGGTACTTATTCTGGGAGTGGGTGTTGCCGGTCTCCAAGCCATCGCAACAGCTCGACGCCTCGGTGCCTTGGTTCATGCCTACGACGTGCGCCCGGAGACCCGCGAGCAGGTCGAGAGCCTCGGTGCCAAGTTCGTTGAGGCACCCACAACCGAAACCGATGCCGCCGGGTACGCCCAGGCTGTCGACGACGATGTCCAGGCACGACAGTTTGCGGCCCTCGCCCCTCATGTCAAGGAGGCGGATCTGATTATCACTACCGCTCAGATCCCCGGTCGGCCCGCACCACTGCTCATCACTGACGCGATGGTTGCAACGATGAAACCGGGAAGCGTGATCGTAGATATGGCCGCCGCATCCGGCGGGAACGTCGAGCCGTCACGACCAGATGAGACCGTAACGACACACAACGTCACAATTCTGGGACCGACCAACCTGGCGAGCACGGTCGCCGCCGACGCTTCCAACATGCTTGCACGCAACATGTTGACGGTTCTCGAAAGAGCTCGAGACGAAGATGGTTCCGTCGCATTCGCCGAAGATACCGAGGTTCTCGGACCCGCAACAGTCATCGTCAACGGTGTCGCGGCTCACCCCAGGACCCGGACACTACTTGGCTACCCCGAGGAGGAAAGCACATGAGCGAGGTATTCATCTCAGGGATTGTCGTCTTTGTACTCGCAGCCTTTGTCGGCTTAGAAGTTATCGCCAAAGTACCCCCGACGCTGCACACGCCGCTGATGTCGGGCGCGAACGCCATCTCGGGCATCACCCTCGTTGGTGCGATCATCGTCGCCGCCGCCACCGGTGGTGCTGGCACGGGGGGAACGCTCGCAACCGTGCTCGGTTTCCTCGCTGTCACCGCAGCAACGATCAATGTTGTCGGCGGGTTCCTAGTGACAGACCGCATGCTTGAAATGTTCAAGAAGAAACCGGGGAGGCAGCCATGACCGAACTCGCCTACCTTGGGGCTGCGGTCCTGTTCATCCTTGGCCTCAAGCAGATGGGCTCGCCCCGGACCGCACGTCGTGGCAACACGCTCGCAGCGATCGGCATGTTTGTCGCCACACTCACCGTCCTGATCTCGCTCACCAAACCTTCGTGGACCGTCATCGTTGCCGGCCTCGTCGTCGGCAGCACCATCGGAGCGGTTCTCGCACTGCGAGTACAGATGACGGAGATGCCCGAACTGGTCGCCGCATTCAACGGCTTCGGTGGTATCTCCTCAATGCTCGTCGCGCTCGTTGCGCTGCTCCAGACCAGGGCACTGTGGGACAACGAAACGGGTGTCACCGTCATGCTCTCGATTGTCATTGGTGCCGTGACATTTACGGGCAGTTTTGTCGCCTACGGAAAGCTCAAGGGCCTCATCTCGGGACGGCCTATTTCGCTACCCGGTGGCAAGGTTCTCAATGCGACAATTGCGACCGCGATCGTGATCCTGATCGTCGTTGGTGTCACCGGGGACGCTACCTGGCCGTACTGGGGCGCCGTTGGTTTGGCCGCAGTGATCGGCGTGCTCGGTGTGCTCCCTATCGGTGGGGCCGACATGCCAGTGGTGATCTCGTTGCTCAACTCCCTTTCTGGAGTCGCTGCATCGACCGCCGGTTTTGTGATCGGCAATGACGCACTCATCATCGGCGGAGCCTTGGTCGGCGCCGCTGGCATGATCCTTACCCTGCAAATGGGCAAGGCCATGAACCGAACGCTCGCCAACGTCTTGTTCTCGGGTTTTGGTGCGATAAGCAGCGCGGGTGTCGGTGACGGTGAGGAAAAGCCCGTCAATCGTGCCACACCCGACGACGTCGCAATAGCTCTTGCCTACGCCCAGAGCGTTCTTATCGTCCCTGGTTACGGCCTCGCGGTCGCCCAGGCCCAACACGTCACGAAGAAACTCGCCACACTCCTTGAGGACAAGGGAATCGACGTCGGTTATGCGATCCATCCGGTGGCTGGCCGCATGCCGGGACACATGAACGTGCTCCTCGCCGAGGCCGACGTCCCATACGATCAGCTGTACGACCTTGACCAGTCGAATCCGATGTTCCAGCAGACCGATGTGGTCCTCATCGTCGGGGCGAACGACGTCGTAAACCCGTCGGCTCGCGACGATTCGACCAGCCCTATCTACGGTATGCCGATCCTTGAGGTAGATCGGGCGCAAACGGTTGTAGTCGTCAAGCGTTCGCTCTCCCCCGGCTTTGCCGGCATCGACAATCCACTGTTCTATATGGACTCAACGATGATGCTCTTCTCCGACGCAAAGGCGGCGCTGGAAAACGTCATCAAGTCGCTCGAAGACTTGTAAATGGACTTCGGCGAGGTGGTGGGCCGGCGCCGGATGGTGCGGAGCTACCTCGATGTCCCATTGCCACCGGGGTCACTGGAGCGCATCGTTGCCGCTGCGTTGAGTGCGCCCAGCGCCGGGTTTGCCCAGGGCCAGTCGTTGGTCGTGATCACCGACGCCAGCCAACGAAGCCGTATTGCGGCCGCTGGCAACGAACAGGAGTACGTTGAACACGGTTTACCGCCGTGGCTCTCACTGGCGCCCGTTCATATCGTCGTGACGGTGTCGGAACAGGCGTACGTCGACCGATACCGGGAAACCGACAAACTCGGGCCAGATATGGAGAAACTGCCCTGGGATGTACCGTACTGGTGGGTCGATGGTGGTACAACGATGATGGCGATCCTGCTTGCGGCCACCAATGAGGGACTCGCCGCAGGGTTTCAGGGAAACCACAACTTCGACGGTCTCGGTGCGGTGCTCGATATCCCCGAATCCGAGAAGCCACTCGGGGTCATTACGATCGGCTTTGCGGCACCGGACGATCGCGCCCGCGGCTCTGTGTTGCGCGGGCGCAGGCCCCCCACCGACACGGTCCACTATGATCGTTGGTAATTCCTTAACCTCCTGAAAACCTCATGCTTGCAATTTCGAACCTCTACAAGACATACGGCGACGTCATCGCTCTCGACGGTTGTACGTTCGCTGTGGAACCCGGCCAACTCCTGGGTTTCTTGGGTCCCAATGGAGCCGGTAAAACTACCGCGATGCGGGCGATCTTCAACCTGATTAAACCCGACCGCGGCTCGGTGACGTGGCGGGGAGAACCAATTGACCCACAAATCCGGCGGTCCTTTGGTTATATGCCCGAACAACGCGGCCTGTATCCCAAGATGAGGGTCAAGGACCAGCTGGTCTTTCTCGGTCGGCTCCACGGCATGGAACGTCGCATGGCGAACACGCAGGCTGCACTGTGGTTGGAGCGTCTCGGCCTCGCCGAGCGTGCGGGCGACCGGTTGGAGGAACTGTCGCATGGCAACCAGCAGCGAGTCCAGCTCGCCGCCGCAGTCGTCCACGATCCAGAACTACTGGTGCTCGACGAACCTTTCAGCGGTCTCGACCCGATCGGTGTGGGTGCCATGACCGAGATCCTCTCCGAGTACGCGGCCCGGGGAACCTGCGTTGTGTTCTCCAGCCATCAGCTTGATCTTGTGGAGGATCTCTGTGAGGACGTCGTCGTCATCAACGAGGGCAAGGTCGCACTTGATGGTGCGGTCAGGGATCTGCGCAACGCCACCGATCATCGGTACCTGGAAATCGAGACGTCCAACGCCTCCCCCGATTGGCTCCGGGGGATCCCCGACACGGAGTTCCTGAGTGCAGATGGCCCGACAGTTCGGCTCAAGGTTCCCACCGACTTTGACTTCGCTGAGGTCCTCCGCAACACAGCAGGAACGACGATCGAACGGTTCAGCTTTCTTCCCCCGACACTCTCAGAGATCTTCCGAGAGGCGGTCGGCCAATGATGCGCCAGGCCGTGCTTCTCGTCGCACGACGCGAATTCATTGAACGGGGACGCTCCAAGGCATTCCTGATATCGACGGCTTTCACACTCGTTCTGATTGCCGCAATCGTCGTCGTGCCCACCCTGATCGGCGGAGATGACGCGACGACATGGACGCTCGGCTCGGTCGGTGTCATCGATGGCGACATGGTGAGCGATATCGATGCACTCTCCGGCCTAGACGTCACCGTGGTCGGAGCGTCCTTCGACACTGTCGGGGCCGCCGAAGCCGCACTCGAAGACGGTGACGTGGACCTCGTTGTTGTCGCCGGCAAGGAGATCCTGACGGTCGAGCATACGAGCCAGACTTTGATCGCGTTGACGACATTCACCCTTGAGAGCCGTGCGCGCCTCGACAGGATGCGAGAGCTCGGACTCTCCGAATCCGAGATCTCCGAACTCAACTCACCGACCTACACAACCCGAACCATTGGAGATGTGTCTGTGGGGCCTTCGGCGAACGAACTCATCGCGGTCATGGGCACCGTGCTGTTGTTCATCTCGATCATCACCTATGGGCAGTGGGTACTGACCGGAGTCGTGGAAGAGAAACAGAGTCGCGTAATCGAGGTCGTCCTCGGAGCGATCGAGCCGCGGCATCTCCTTGCTGGCAAGGTACTCGGCATCGGTGGTCTGGCCCTGATCCAGTTGATCGCTCTCCTCGGCGAAGGTTTCATTCTCGTTTCGGCGTTCGATCTCGTCGACCTGCCCGCGACATCCCTCGGCGCCGCCGGTGTGATCGTCCTTTGGTTCATTCTTGGGTTCGCCTTGTACGCAACGGCATATGCGGCCGCGGGGAGCCTTGTGGATCGGATGGAGGATGCCCAGAACGCTGCGTTCCCACTTACCCTCGTGCTCATGGCCGGCTATTTCATCGCCTCGTTCTCGTTCGACACCGACAACCCAATTCTCCGAGCGGCCTCACTCTTTCCGCTCTTCAGCCCGATGGCAATGCCGCTGCGTCAGGCCCGAGGTGACGCAACACCCGTCGAAATCATCTTCGCTGTTGCCTTCATGGTTGCCGCTATCTGGTTCGTGATCCGCCTCGCAGGACGGATCTACACCGGAGCGGCACTGCGCACGGGTGGCAAGGTGAAGGCGCGCGAAGCCTGGAACTCCCCCGATCGGTAGTCTCCGCAGACCAACTCGCGTTTCGAGCCACTCGGTCGAGACCCCGGCGGAGTAGACGAGCACGCACAGATCATCCCCCAACCCGATTCGAGCAGCTCAAGCATCCGCTCGTCGCCGACACGTGCTTCACCAGCAAGGCTCCGTGCCACGAGATGCGGGAAGTGATAGTCACCGACCGGCACGGCATCCTGCGCCGGGTGAATAGGAAACACGAGCGACAACGTCGCTGGCCTACACTGGCAAACCAAATCTTCCCGGGTACCGATACACACATAACGTCGACACCGAAAACGGAGCCGCAGACGATGACTGACCACGACAACCCGCAAGACGATCCGCTCACCAGCGAGGATCTGATCGCCCGTGCTCGCGATGGTATGGCATCGCACACTCCGTCCATGCCACCTGCTCTCGATGAACCTCACGAAGAACACGGACGCGAGTCCGACTTTATCGACGCACTTGAGTCTCACATCACCCCGGAACCGGAACCGGAGCCGGAGCCGACGTTGCTGGAAGACCCACCACCGGCGACCGTTGGCACCTGGCAGCCGCCAACGATGTCCCAAACACCCGAAGATTCAGCACCCTCGCCCTGGGCTCCCCCATCGGGAGGCCCCGTTGGTACCGAGAGTCCTCAGTCCGTTGATAGCAATGCCCCGGCACCTATCGCACGTCCCTCCGACAGTATTCCCTCACAGCCACCACCGGCGGCACGTAGGAGAAATGTCAGACCACTCATCGTTGTCGGCGCCGTCGTTGCGGCACTGGGATGGGGTTTGTTCAACGCCGATACCTCCATCGAAGATGTCGTCGTGGGCGACTGCTTCAACAATCCGGATGTCGAAGAAGTCACCTCGATAAAGACGATCTCATGCGAAGAGACACATGACTATGAGGTCATGCAGATCTTCGTGTACGCCGGCGGAGACGAAGCCCCGTACCCGGGGGAAGATGACTTGTGGCAGACGGCGGTCGATGGCTGCATCCCGGGTTTTCAGCAGTACACCGGGCTTGTTTGGGAGAACGAAACCGAGTTGTTCATCGACGCGTTCTACCCTCTCCCCAAGAGTTGGGATGCGGGTGATCGCGAGGCGTGGTGCCTTCTGGTTCGGCTGAACCCAGACACGTTCGAAGTTGTGCCGCAAACGGGCTCGTTACGCTCTAGCTAACCCGGCAATGGCCTAGGGTGATCGTGTCTTCTACCCCTCTGGATGGGCCATGATCACACTCACCGACGTTACGAAACACTACGAGGGGGCGACCACGCCTGCGGTGGAGAACCTCTCGTTGACGATCGAAGAGGGCACCATCACGGTGCTGGTCGGACCATCGGGGTGCGGTAAGACAACCACACTCAAGATGATCAATCGCCTCATAGAACCCACGAGTGGTGATATCACCGTCGGTGGGAACAGCGTGATCGACCGTCCTCCCCATGAGTTGCGGCGGGAGATTGGCTACGTGATTCAGCACATCGGCCTGTTTCCCCACAAAACGATTCGAAAGAACATCGCAACGGTCCCACACCTACTGGGTTGGGACGCCGCGAGGATCGCAGAGCGCGTCGATGAACTCATCGAACTGGTCGACCTCGACGAGGAGATGCTCGACCGCTACCCGCATGAACTCTCGGGCGGGCAACGTCAGCGGGTCGGTGTCGCACGAGCACTTGCCGCCGATCCCCCGGTGATGCTGATGGACGAACCGTTCGGTGCGGTTGATCCCATCGTTCGGGGCAAACTTCAGGACGAGCTTCTCGACCTCCAGCGTAGGGTGAAGAAGACCATCGTTCTCGTTACCCACGATGTTGACGAGGCAGTCAAGCTCGGAGACAAGGTCGCCATCTTGAACATTGGTGGGGTCCTGGAACAATACGATTCACCGGAAGTGATCCTCGGATCCCCGGCAAACGACTTTGTACGATCGTTTCTCGGTACCGACCGCGGGTTGAAGCGACTCGGGCTCTTCCCGATCGAGACCCTGCAACTCGATACGGGACCATTTGTCGGCGTCGGTGCCACAACCGCGGTGGCGAGGTCGGTTGCACAGTCTCATAACTCGGAATGGATTGGTGTCCTCGCCGAGGACGACACACTGTTGGGGTGGAGCCCGGTCGATTCACTGGCTGTCGACGGGGTTGTCACCGAAGCAGCGGAACGCTTCCTTTCCTGGGTCGACTGCAACGACAGTCTGCGGGACGCCCTCGAGGTCATTATCTCAAGCCACACACGAATTGCTGCCGTCCTCGACGGAGGCACCTTCAAGGGGATCGTGACATTGGACCAGATCTATGCCGAGATCATGACATGACGACGGTTGTCGCAGCACCACTTATTCGGTGGGATTGGGTGTTTCGCAACGGTGACAAAATCGTTGAGCGCATCATCGAGCATCTCATCCTCACCGGCCTGGCAGTTGGTTTCGGCATCGCCATCGCTCTCGTGCTGACAGCGATCATCCTGCGGTGGCGAGGCGCCTACGGACCCATAACCGGAATCACCGGGCTGATGTACTCGATCCCGTCTGTCGCGCTGTTTGCCTTCTTCGTACCCATCACCGGGATAACGATACTGACGGCCGAAATTGCACTCGTGAGCTACACACTGTTGATCCTCATCCGCAACACAATCGCAGGCCTTGACGGCGTTCCCAATGATGTTCGCGAGGCCGCCACCGGCATGGGTTACACCCGTCGCAGACTCCTATTCGAGATTGAACTCCCGCTTGCTCTGCCGGTGATCATCACCGGGATTCGTATCGCAACCGTGACCGTGATCGGTCTCGTCACGATTAGTTCACTTATCGGTCTCGGAGGGCTCGGCCAGTTCATCCTGCAGGGACTCACGACGTTCTCAAGCCCGATCGGCACGACAAAAATCTTCCTGGGTACGGGCCTGTCGATTGTGCTTGCAATCGTCATCGACCTTGGCCTCGTCCTGGTGGAACGTCTGGTAACCCCATGGGCACGCAGGGTCGCCAACTAATGGAGTTCGTCACCGATCTTATCCAATGGTTCCCGGACAACATGTGGGGTGACGCCGGGATTATCGTCCGGACGATCGAGCATATCCAGATCTCCGCATTCTCGGTCGTCGTGGCCGCAGTGTTTGCAATCCCCCCGGCAATGTTTCTCGCGCACCGTCGAATCGGTGCCTTTACCGCGGTCACTGCCGTCAACATCGGAAGGGCAATACCGTCGTTCGGCGTTCTCGCCCTCGCCCTCCCGATCACGATCATCATTGCGCGCAATGTCCCGTTCCTCTCGACCGGTCTGGGGTTCTTCCCGACGTTCGTTGCCCTCTTTGTCCTCGCACTGCCACCCATGTTCGCCAACACCTATACCGGTATTGCGGGGGTTGACGCCGACCTCGTCGAAGCCGCGCGCGGCATGGGACTCACATCACGGCAGATCCTGATACGTATCGAACTCCCGGTGGCGGCACCCCTGATCGTGGAGGGTATTCGTCTCTCGACCGTTCAGGTGATCGCGACCGCGACCCTCGGTGCCCTCGTTGCCTTTGATGGGCTCGGGCGGTTTGTAATCAACGGTTTCTCCGGGCAAGACACGACACAACTCGCAGGAGGTGCAATTCTCGTCGGGCTTCTGGCAATCGCAGCGGAGCTCTTCTTCGCTGCCTACCTCAAATGGGGCCTCCCCAGGGGCATCCGTGACGGTGTTCGATGAAATTTGTCGCACCGTCATGGAATGATCTCAGATAGCGTAACGTTGTGGCTGTTCGGCGCCATCTACGGCGCCAGTGAAGTATTCACAACGAAGGGAAAGACCCATGCGGATAAATACCCGCACTCGCGTCTTCGGGGCGGTCCTCGTCGTTT
Source organism: Actinomycetota bacterium (assembly GCA_013151445.1). GTDB lineage: Bacteria > Actinomycetota > Acidimicrobiia > Spongiisociales > UBA5794 > BMS3BBIN02. Next base: position 3,234 of record JAADIG010000041.1, on the reverse strand, counting down.
TTGCACTCGTTGCAGCGGCGTGCGGATCGGGTGACGACGCATCAAAGACTGACGGACCAACGATAACGATCGGCTCATTCGGCTTCTCGGAATCAGAGATCGTCGGCGAGATCTACCGACTGGCCCTCGAGGCCGACGGGTACAAGGTCGAGCACAAGGCGTTACTTGGTTCACGCGAGGCCGTGGTGAACCCGGCTCTCCGGTCGGGCGAAATCAACTTTGTGCCGGAGTACATCGGTACCGGCCTTGAGGTGACTTTCGGCATTGATCCGTCGGCCAACGCCGACGAGACCCGCGATGCTCTCGACAACGCGTGGGCCGCCGAGAACATTTCGGTTCTTGACTACACCCCCGCCGAGGATAAGAACGGCATCGTTGTCACCGCCGCTACCGCGGAGAAGTACAACCTTGCCAAGATTTCGGACCTGTCAACGGTCGCCGGTGAACTCATCTTCGGCGGCCCACCGGAATGTCCCGATCGGCCCCGGTGCCTTGGTGGACTCGGTGACGTATACGGTTTGACGTTCGGTGACTTCAAGGCGCTTGATGTTGGCGGTCCTTTGACCGTGACCGCCCTCAAGGGTGGCGAAATCGATGTTGCACTCTTGTTCTCGTCCGACGGAGTTATCGAGGCCGAAGGTTTCGTTCTCCTTGAGGATGACAAGGGTCTCCAGCCGGCGGAGAATCTCGCTCCCATCGTTGCTGACTCCGTTCTCGACGCCTACGGCGACGGGTTCACGACTCTCGTGAACAAGGTCTCGGCGGCGCTGAACCAAGCAGACCTCACCGAACTCAACAAGCTCGTTGGGTACGACGGTGAAGATGCCACAGAGATGGCTCGTAAATGGCTCACGGACAACGGGTTGATCTAACAAACCGAGAACACCGAAATGACCATGTGGGGTGCCGTACCGTGGCTCCTCACATGGTCGTTTTGGACTAACGATCCGACAAGGTGGCGCGGACCACGGTTTCGCGGCACAATTGTCTCATGTCGAACCTTGCACTCATCGGCGCCGGGCAGATCGGAACGGCCGCTGCACTTGCAGCACGGGCCGATGGTATCTGTTCCGCCATTTCAATTGTTGTAGACCCTGACGCCACAGCCCGCGCGGAGCTAGTCGCCGAGACCGGTGCCTCGGCACACGCGTCAACCGCGGAACTCTCATCAGCGATCGAGGGCGACCGGGCCCTCGTCGCGTTCTCATCAGACGCCAAGAAGGTAGGAAGCGAGATCATCCGGCTTGTCTCGCTCGGCTACCACTGTGTCACGACTTGTGAGGAACTCGCATGGCCTGACCGTCATCTGTGGGAAGCCCTCCACACCGCGGCGGCCACGGAAAAGCGGGTAATCATCGTGACCGGTGCGAATCCGGGTTTCGCCATGGACCGGTTCCCACTGCTTGCCGCTGCAGCATCGCGCTCACCGTCGGCAATCTCGGTCACTCGGCGGGTCAACACGTCACGGCGCCGCGAAACACTCGTGGCCAAGTCCGGGCGCGGTCTCACACTCGATCAATTCTCTGCGGCGTGGCGCGCCGGTCGCGCCGGACACAAGGGGCTTGAGGCGTCCGCCCGCCTGCTGGCTCATTCGCTGAAGTGGGATCACAACGACCTGCGCGAGACCATCGACCCAATAGTTCGCGACGGCCTCGTTTCCGGGTATGACCAGCGGGTGTTGGTACGAACCTCGGACGGTCGCACGATCTCGCTCCACCTCACGCTCGACGCTGACCTCGAAGACGAGTACGACGAAGTGGTTGTCGACGGCATCCCGCCGATCACTATGCGGATCGATGGCGGCTACCACGGGGACGACGGTGCGACTGCGCAGATCTTGATGGCACTACGCCGGTGCAGCGAACTGGAACCCGGGTTCTACCGACCAACCGACCTCCCGCTCCGGTTCGGCTAGAACCCGGTACGCTTCCGGTATGAAACGAACACTCGCCTCTCTTATCGGCATCCTCGCAGTCGTGATCGCCGGTCCGGTGGCGGCTCAAACACCGTCACAGACGCTGGACTGCGGGACGTACCGGCAGGTGACGTGTACCGGTCCCTTCACGGATCAGGCGGGCCTTGTCGACAACGATGCGCGAGTCACGATTGCGCTCGAAACGCTCGCTGCCGATAGCGGTAACCAGGTCGCGGTTGTCATCGTCGATGACGTGTCACCGGAATCGACCAAGGAGTTCGCAAACAACCTCGCCGAGGCCTGGGGCGTTGGCTCCGCGCAGCGCAATGACGGCATCGTGATCGTCGTGGCCGTCGCCCAACGCGAGACCTGGGTGACAACCGGCAGCGGTGTTTCCATCAATGAAACAAGCGTCTCCGATGCCTCGGTCTCGTTCTTCCGCAATGGGGACTTCGATGGCGGTGTACTCGCAATGCTCAGTGCGCTGCGCGACGAATTGGGGGTCTCGAGTGCCGGGAACGCCGAACCTCGGTTCGAACCGACGCCGGATACCGGGCCCGCAGGTCTACCTCGCGGCGTCCTTTGGACAGCCGTGGGTCTAGCAGCTGCGTTGGTTGGTGTCGGGACTGCCAGCGCCATTTCGACAGGCCGAGCAGCGTCGCCGTGTACGCAAGAACCAGATCAACGTCGACCTGCGCACCCTCGAAGTGACCGGTGCCGAGCTGCCACAGCTCGAGACGTACCGAATCGCGGCACCACCGGACGCTCCGACGATAACGACCGGTACCGCTCTCGATGCGTTGCATGCGCTTGGCGGTGGATACGTTACAGCCGACAAACGTGTGCTCCATGCCCTATGGAACACGGACCTGATCGAAGTAGTCGACACCGATCAGCTCCTCGCGGATACCGCGATACCCCTTGAGTTAGCCGCAAGCGGCGAACGCGCCATCCTCGAGGACTCGCTCAACACACAGCTTGGGGAACTTCAAAACGCATACCAGGACTCGAACGATGTCTGGAGTGTGCGGCGGGACTCGTTACTCCGCCTGATCGCAAGCCTGCGCCCGCACCGGGTCGCCTCTGATCGAAAACTGTTCGCGGAGAATACGGTAACTTCGACAGTCGACACGCCGATTGGGTCGGTGCTGCTCGTCAAGGCGGGGAAGCGTTTCCTGGAGTCCGGCCCCGTTCTCATGACCGACGACGATCTTGCGACGTCGCTCGCAGAGGTCGAATCTGCCTATGCGGTCGCTTCGACGAAGGCGCGTACCGTCCGTGAGTTGCGCGACACCCTCGACGAATCACCGGCCCGTCCA
>JAADIG010000019.1 GCA_013151445.1 Actinomycetota bacterium | reverse complement strand
CTGCAAACGTCACAAGAACGGGGTTAACGGAACGTTGTTCCACTCGCTGCGTTGTCGCGGAGGGTCTGGGTCGGCGGTGTCAAACAGTCCTGCCTCGGGTCCACCGGCTTTCGCAGAGGCATTGCAGGCATCGTCTCCTCTGATGACACAACATTCGTCTGAGCTGGCAGTGCCGTCGGCGGTATCGCGGAATCGAATGCCCTGCCTTACATCGAAGCAGGTGCGATCGGAGTCGGCTTCGGGTCTGGTTTGATCGCAGTGCTCCCCGGAGGACTCACGTTTTTGGAACCGGCGTTCTGACGGCATCCTCTCGTCTAGAGCGGCGGCGTTCATGTCGCGCTTCATCTACCGAACTTGAGGCAGACCGGTGTCGGTACGGACACTGTCGACGAAGTGGTTCCTAGGAGCCCAGTGTCCTGGTTGATCGGCATTGTCACAATGCAGTCACTTCCCTGGTTCCCCACGAGGAGATACCGGCCATCTGGTGAGATTGCGAAGTTACGTGGCGAGGCGCCCTCGGTGCTGCGGTGCCCGAGCATTTCAAGCCGACCCGTTGCTTGATCCACGGAGAACATGACGATCGAGTCGTGGCCGCGGTTCGAGCTATACACAAACCGTCCGGAAGGGTGCACATGGATGTCGGCGGCCTCGCTTGTACCCTTGAAGGTGTCTGGCAAGGTGGGGTATATGTCCGTCAATGCAAGCGTTCCGTCGCCAGGCTCATAGTTGGCCGCCGCGATCGTCGAAGCGAGCTCGTTGACTATGAAACAGTGGCGACCGTCTGGTGTGAACACGAGATGACGCGGTCCTGAACCGGGTGGTAGCGCGAGGCTGCAATGTGGAATCATGGCACCCTGCTCATAGTCAATCCTGTATCCGAAGATGGTGTCGGTTCCGAGATCAGCGCTGAACACGTAGGTGTCGGTTGGGTCGACGACCGTGCAGTGGGCGTGAGGACCCTCCTGCCTTTCCTCGACGGGTCCCGAACCCGCGTGCCGTATGACGGACGCGGCCTCAGCGAGGCTACCGTCGGGATGGACCGGGAACATGGTGACGCTTCCTGACAGATAGTTGGAAGCGAAGGCCGCTCGAGATCTCGAGTCCATGGCCACATAGCATGTCAAAGTACCGCGCGACCCTTGCACTCCGAGGTAGGAAAGAGAACCCGCGGCACCATCGATAGCGTACGTACTCACGAGGCCTTCGGACCACTCGAGCACCTCCCACACGCAATGGAGGTACCGTCCGTCCGGAGAAACACACACGTACGATGGATTCTCGATTTCAGGAATTTCCTGGGTCAGCGACAGCTCACCGGAAGCCTCATCGTACGCGAACACATACAACCCGCTCGCCCTCCCCGAACCCGCGGGGGTTGGACGGGTGTACGTCCCCACGTATAGTGATCGCCCGTTCACGTACTGCGACTTCCGGAATACCCGGTTTCCACACACTGTTCACCCGTCATTGCGTCGGATCCTTCTGAGCGCTGAATCCACCGTCCACGAGCAACGTCGCGCCGGAGATGTACGATGCTTCGGAGGAGGCAAGAAAACACACTGCAGCTGCGACCTCCGCGGGGGTCCCTAACCTGCCGGCAGGAGTCGACCGCAATGTCAGGTCGATGTACTCATCGCTCTCGGCTTTCCATGGAGGGGTCAGTATCGGACCCGGCAGTACCGCATTGACCCTGACCTCGGGACCGTAGTCGACGGCAAGCTGACGAGTCAGCGATACCATCCCTCCCTTTGAAGCAGCGTATGCCGATCTACCAGGAAACCCAAGCATGGCGTGCACTGACGACGTATTGACGATGCAACCTCGTGAGCGGCGGAGAGAAGGGAGGAATGCGCGCACTGACAGGTAGACGCTGGTGAGGTTGACACCGATTTGTCGCTCCCATTCCGCTTCCTCAAGTTCGTGTGCAGGTTTGATAGTCACGGTTGCGGCGTTGTTATGGACCACGTTCAGCCCACCGAATCTCGATTCCACATGTTCTGCCATTGCGGCCCAGTCCGCCGCCGAGGACACATCACAGCGGATCGGCAACGCTGAACCACCCTTGTCCTCTATCTCGGCAGCAACAGCGGCTGCCGCATCGGCGCTGATGTCAGCGACGACTACCGTTGCACCTTCGGCTGCGAACCGGCGACTTGTCGCAGCTCCGATTCCTGATCCGCCACCGGTGACAACAACAACGCTGTCAGTGAATCGACTTGCCACTTCTCATCTCCTTGAACGGTTACGTCCGGGATATCTCGTTTGGTACACACCACGACCTGGCCGACTCGAACGGCTCGGGTCCAGATTCCTGATCGGTTCGATACGACCTCATGTTGGTCACACTAACCGACGAGAAACGGATGTTCGAAAGTGGCGGCCGTCCGGTCGCGGTGCTTCTTCCGGTGGTCTGCCAGCGCGTTGTGTTCCGTCGTTCGGAAGGATCTCGAAGCCGTCTCTTGGAGCAGTCCAGCACTCATATATCTCAATGGTCCCGACTCCGCGAACAGCGCGGGAATCCGATCCCACCCCGTTCTTGTGACGTTTCGACCGAACTATTCCCTGCAAACGTCACAAGAACGGGGTTAACGGAACGTTGTTCCGTCTGCGGCGTGGGTGCGGAGGATCTGGGCCGGTTGATAGCGGTCGCCATGTTCGGCGGCGAGTTCGTCGAGCTGTTCGACAACTGCTGCCGCCCCGACGTGGTCGATGTGGGCGAACGGTCCGCCTCGGAACGGTGGAAACCCGAGTCCGAAGATCGCACCGATATCGCCGTCCCTGGCCGAGCGGAGGATGCCCTCCTCAAGACAGCGTGCTGCCTCGTTGACAAACAACAGCCCGAGACGGCGCTGTATCTCTTCGGCGTCCATGTCGATGCGTGCGGGTGTTCCGAGAACCTTGTACACGGACTCGTCGACACCGCCCTTTTTGCCGTCCGTGTAGGTGTAGAAACCGCGACCGTTCTTGCGGCCATAACGTCCGTCCTTGACCAATGTCTCGTATCCCGCGACCGGCTTGAGACGATCCCCGAAGGCGGCGTGCATGATCTTGCCGATCTTGGCACCGACATCGATCCCCACCTCGTCGGTGAGGGTGATGGGGCCGACGGGGAATCCCCAGGAAACCATCGCGGTGTCGATCGCCTCGATCGCGACCCCCTCTTCGAGCAGGTGGCCGACCTCATTCATATACGGCGCCAGGACACGCGTGGTGTAAAACCCGGTGCCGTCACTAACCACGATGACGGTGAGGCCCTGGCGTTTGCCCAGCGCCACACACGTCGCAGTTACCCAATCCTCGGTGGCGTCGGTGACGATCACCTCGAGCAGTGGCATCTTCTCAACGGGTGAGAAGTAGTGCATGCCGATGATGTTCCCCGGACGTTTGGCACCTTTCGCGATCTGGGTGATCGGGATCGATGACGTGTTGGTTGCGAAGATCGTCGTGTCAGGGGTGACCGCTTCGATCTCGGCGACCATCGAGCGCTTCAGGTCGAGGTCCTCGAACACTGCTTCGATGACGACATCGATGTTTCCGAAACCGGAGAAGTCGGTCGTTCCGGTGATCTTGAACATGGCGCGGTCGGCCTCGCCCTTGGTGATCCAGCGTCGTTTCACCTGTTTGTCGAGCACCCGCCGGACGTAGGCCAGTCCCTTGGCAACACCCTCGTCCGAGACATCTTTGAGTCGTGTGCGGACACCGGCCTTGACTGTGTTCACCGTCGTGATCCCCGAGCCCATGAGTCCCGCACCAAGGACACCCACGTTCTGGACGTCGCGCGGGAGTGCGTCGGTGTCGATGCCGGTGTCTTTCTTCAGCTCGGTCGATGCAAAGAACACCGACATGAGAGCCTTCGCCTCCGGTGAGGTCACGAGTTTCGAGAACTCCTCGACCTCGGCCGCGTATCCGGCGTCAGGCCCGTCTTCGATCCCAACTCGGATGGCGCGCAGGGCAGCAACCGGTGCGGGATAGTTGCCCCCGGTTGTCGCGAGCAGCTTTTCTTCGGCCTTGGAGAACAGCAGGTTTCGCCCGACCGGGGTCTCCTCAAGCGCGAGCTGTTGGATTGCCTGAGGTGAGAGCAGACCCTTGAGTCGTTCGAGGCCCGATGGCCCCTTCGCTTTGGTACCAATCGCCGACGTGGCGCGCTTGGTTGCGACCGCCATGAGCACTTCCGACGGGCACACCTCGTCCACGAGCCCGATCTTGCGGGCCTTGTGTGGGCGGATATTCTTCCCGGTGAGGATGAGATCCAGCGCCGTGGTGATGCCGACGAGTTTGGGGAGCCGTTGGGTTCCACCGCCCCCGGGGATGACGCCGATCTTCACCTCGGGTTGTCCGAGCAGTGTTTTCTTGTTGTCGGTTGCGACGCGGATACTGGCTGCCAGAGCGAGCTCACAGCCACCTCCGAGACACGCCCCGTCGATCGCTGCCACGACCGGCTTACCGTGCTTCACGTGGAGATCTTCGATGCGTTGGAAAAGGCCCTGTCCAGCGGTGATCAGTTCGAGCGCGTCGGAGGAATCTTCAAGGGTGAACAGCCAGGGAATGTCGGCTCCGGCGAGAAAGTTGTTGCGTTTCGACGACCCGATAACCAATGCCTTGATGTCACCGTCGGTCTCGACACGCTCGATGATTTCGGCGAGTTCACCAGCGAAGTCTGGTGAGATCGAGTTGACCGGACTATCGGCTTTGTCCATGAGCACCGTCGCGACGCCATCGTCGACCGTGACCGTGAAGTTCTTATACGTTGGCTGAGCCATGGTCGCTCCTATCGCTCGAGCACGAGTGCTGCGCCGATACCGCCGGCGGCACATTGGGTGATGAGCGCCGTGCCGCTACCGCGGCGATCGAGCTCGTTGGCAACCGTGAGTACCTGTCGTGTGCCGGTCGCTCCAAAGGGATGACCGAGAGACAAAGACCCGCCGTAGATGTTGAATCTGTCCATGTCGATCTCTCCGATCGCGCTGTCTCGGTCGAGATATTTCTTTGCCCATTGTTTCGATTCGAACGCCTGCACGTTGGACAGGATCTGCGCCGCGAACGCCTCGTGCATGTCGACGATGTCGATATCCTTCAATGTCATCCCCGCCCGGTCAAGTGCCCTGGGTGTGGCGAACGATGGACCCATGAGAAGCTGCCATCCCGGGTTGATCGACGCAAACGACCACGAACGGATCGTGGCCTTTGCCGTGAACCCGAGTCGTTTTGCGGTTTGTTCTTCCATCAGGATCACGGCGGACGCCCCATCGGTGAGCGGGGATGAGTTTCCGGCGGTCACGGTGCCGTAGCGCCGGTCGAACACTGGCCGGAGGCCGGCGAGTTTCTCCAGCGTCGTATCAGGTCTTGGGATGTTGTCGCGGGCGACGACCGTTTTGTACTCCGGTCCGACGGGGAAGCTCATGACCTCGTTGTCATAGATGCCCTTCTCCCATGCTGTGGATGCGTACTCGTGGGATCGCAACGCAAACGCATCCTGGGCCTCGCGGGTGATGCCGTTCTCCCGAGCCATCTTCTCGGCTGATTCGCCCATTGTTTCGCCAGTGGTCCGTTCCGCGATGGCGGGTGGTTTCGGTGCCAGGTCACGCGGTCGCACCTTGGCGAATGCCTTGACCCGGGATTGGAGGTCTTTGGCGGCGTTGGCCCGCATCATCGCGTCGACAAGGTTGTCCTGATAGGTCATCGGTGGACGTGAGAGTGTGTCGGCGCCACCAGCGATGACGACGTCGGCGTCGCCCGTGAGGATCTGCTGTGCCGCACTCACCACCGACTGGGTGCTCGTTGCACATGCCCGCGACACCGAGAAAGCATCTACGGAGTACGGCAAACCGATCGATAGGCCGATTTCCCGGGCGATGTTGGGACCGGAGATTTCAGGGACGACCGCCCCGAAGACGATTGCGTCGAGGTCTTCCTGGTTGAGGTTGCTGCGTTGGATGAGTTCGGCGACGACTGTGGCGCCGAGGTCGATCACACCGACATTGGAAAACTGGGTTCCTGATTTGAGAAACGGGGATCGGAGTCCGTCGACAACGACGACGCGTCGACCGTCGATCTCGCCGTTTGGATTGATGCTCATTGCGCCTCACAAACTTTGAGTGGTTGCTCCAAATCTAGCGGAGCTTCAGTTGCTACAACACATCGAATAGGATTGTCCTATGGCCGATGAGTTCAGTTTCAAGTTCGATCCGAGGTACCGGGGGCTGCTACTGGCGTTGGGTGTCCGACCCGGGAACAGTCGAGTGACCGTCGATGAAGAAAACTTCACCGCCGCGTTCGGTCGTTTCGTGATCTCCACAGCAATCTCGAACGTCAAGTGCGCCCATGTCACTCGTCGTTACAAGGCGTACAAGGCGATCGGTGTGCGAGGTTCGTTGGTCGATTCGGGTGTCACATTTGGCTCGAACACGCAGGCCGGCGTGTGCGTGTGTTTTCACGAGCGAGTCCCGGGTGTGATCCCGCTGCTCAAACGGGACCACGCCGCAGTGACAGTATCGGTACGTAGTCCGGAGATGCTGTTGCACGCCCTGGGCGAGCACGGTGTCGATATTTCATCGGATGAGTAGGCGATGACTTCTTCGCGACGACAGTTCATCGGTGGGGTCCTTGGAGGTCTCATTGGTGGGGCGGCGGCCATCCTCGGATGGGCAAAGTTAAATGGTGGCAACAATCCCGACGCTGCCGCGACGTTGGGAGCCGCACCGACTTCCCTGCTGCCCGTGACGACCACCACCGTATCGAGTTCTTCAACGTCCTCCCCGGTGGCGCCAACGAGCACGGTGGATTCCAGCACAACCTCGTCAACGGCGCCACCGTCGACAACAACCTCAACAAGTACCACGCCACCACCAACAACGTCAACGACGACCACCACTGCACCTCCCGCCACGACGACTGTCCCCCCGACGACAACCGCTGGAGCCCTCGCAGCGTTCTCAACTGTCGCTGGCGAGATGCCCGCGCTGTGTAAGGCCGCGTGGGGGGCGAACCCGAACCTTGGTGAATTCAAGCCGCATACGATCGAGCGATTCACGGTGCACCACACCGCGGCATTTCTCAAAAGCCCTGGGCAGGCCCCGGCCCGGGCCCGCCAGCACCAGAAGTATCACCTTGGCAAGGGATGGCCCGATCTGGCGTACCACTTCCTGGTTGACGCCCTTGGCAACGTATACGAGGGCCGCCCCATTGACGCCGTGGGGGATACCGGGACGAGTTACGACCCGACCGGCCATTTCCTCATCGCGGCCGAGGGAAGTTTTAGCGAGCAGGGTCTTCCCGCTGCCCAGCTCGCCGCGATGGCGGAGTTGTTGGCGTGGGCTGCGGTGACGTATGACGTTGATCCCTCCGAGATGCGTGGCCACAAGGACTGGGCGCCAGAGACGTCGTGTCCTGGCAATGCGGTGTATGCCCACATTGCCAATGGCACGCTCGAGTCGATGATGCGAGATGCCGTTGCGCGGGGTGTCAAACAGGTCCGCGTGGTGTGTTCGGACGCCGCGAAACAGTACGTCAAGGACCTTGAGGCGACCGCCTAAGAGGCCGAGAGCACCGTCGTCCCCCGGTGTTGCTTAGACCTCGCCGAGCGTTTGTGTTGCGAACTGGAGCCTGTAGAGGTCGGCGTAGAGCCCACCTTGCTCGATGAGTTCGGCATGGGTTCCGACTTGTTGGATACGTCCATGGTGGAGGACGACGAGCTTGTCTGCGTTACGGATTGTCGACAAGCGGTGTGCGATCACGAACGTCGTTCGACCCTTCATAAGCACCTCAAGGGCCTCCTGGACCACGACCTCGCTCTCGGAATCCAGCGAACTGGTGGCCTCATCCAGGATGAGGATGCGAGGGTCGTTGAGCAGCGCTCGCGCTATGGCGACCCGCTGGCGTTGGCCACCGGAGAGTTTCACTCCCCGCTCGCCGATGATCGTGTCGTAGCCGGCCGGGAACGAGCGGATGAACTCGTCGGCGTGAGCAGCGATGCAGGCGCTCTGGAGTTCGTCGTCGGTGGCGTCACTCTTGCCGACTCGGAGGTTGTCCGCGATCGTGCCAGAGAAGAGTTGGGTTTCCTGGGGGACCGAAGCCATGATCGACCGTAGCGTTTCGAGGTCCCATGTCGCGATGTCGGTCCCGTCGATGGTGATGGTGCCCGACGTTGGGCTGTAGAACCGGGGCAGTAACGACACGAGGGTCGACTTGCCCGAGCCACTCGGCCCGACGAGTGCCACTACCTCACCGGGCTCGGCTTCGAGGGTGACACCCTTGAGCACATCGATATCTCTGTCCGAGTATGAGAAGTGGACGTCGTTGAACTTGACGAAACCCTCAACCGATTCCGGTACGTAGGTGCCCCCGGTGTCTGATGTCTCGCCGGGAGTGTCGAGTAGCTCGAAGATCCGCTTCGATGCGCCAAGCGCCTCCTGGAGCTGACCCCAAAGCCCCGTAAAGGTCCCAATCGCGCCGGCGATCGCAAGGGTGTAGAACAAGAATGCAGTGAGCTGGCCGGCGTCCATTTGACCGTCAAGCACCATTCGACCACCGCGCCACAACACAAATGCCAGCGTGCCAAACCCGACAAAGGTGACAAAAGGAATCATGGCTGCCCGGAGCCTGGCTCGGGACTTTGCAACACTGTACGACGTCGCAACCGCATCGGTGTAGCGGCTTTCCTGCGGGCCGGTGTTGGTGAACCACTTCACGACCCGGATCGCGGTGAGGGCTTCTTCGGCAGACCCATTGGCCTGCGCGATCTGATCCTGGAACTGTGTCGACGTGTTGCGAAGGCGGACACCGATCACTCTGGCGACGAGGACCGCAACCGGGAGGAACGTCATGACGGACAAAGCGAGGGATCCCGAGATCCGGAAGATGAGGATGACCGCTCCGACGAGTGTGATGATCTGGGCGGCGGCGGTGGCGAGTGCGGTCGAAACTGTGCCCTGGACGACCGCGATGTCTGAAGTCAGGCGAGAGGTAATTTCACCGGTCTTGTTCTCGTCAAAGAACCGGATCGGCATCTTCAACAGGTGACGATATGTCGCGATCCGGACGTCAGCGACGACACCTTCGCCAAGCGCAGCGAGCGAGAATATGCGCAGCGCCATGAAGAGTGAGCGGGCCAGGAAGATTCCCAAAAGGAACAACGCCGTTTTGTCGATGTCCGAAGCCGTTCCGGTTTTGTCGAGGGCGTTGCCGACAAGGTCTCCCATGATGGCGGGGAACACGAGTCCGAGTCCGGATGCAGCCAACACTCCGATCCCTCCCAGCGTGGCATACCGGCGGTACGGCCTGACGAACGCGACAAGACGGCGCAGCTGTGAGAAGTCGCGGGCCGGTGGAGCTTCAGATGTTGGTTCGTCCATGGTTCCGTATGGTAGGCGTCGTCAATCGGGTGCAAGGCCGCGGCGTATGCTCGGCCCATGCAATGGAGCGTTGTACCTCCCATCGACACGATGGAGGCGAAAACCAAGACTTCTCTTCCGTTGGGACCCGGTTGGGCGTATGAGCCCAAGTGGGATGGCTTCCGCTGTGTGGCCTACGGCGGCGACCTTCGGCTCGACAGTCGTGCCAAAAAGCCGTTGCTTCGTTACTTTCCGGAACTCGTTGCCGTCCTTGAGCAACTGCCATCCGATGCGGTTGTTGACGGTGAGGTGGTCATCATCACGGATGATCATCTCGACTTCGTTGCCCTCCAGCAACGTATCCACCCGGCAGAGTCCCGGATCAATAAACTGTCTGCCGAGACGCCGGCACAGCTTGTTGCGTTCGATCTGATTGCCCTTGATGGGGTCGACATGCGCGAGCGTCCCTTCTCGGAGCGGCGGGTGCGTCTCGAGAGATTGCTGTCGACCCTCGGTGAGGGTTGGAATCTCACACCGTCAACCACTGATTTCGACACCGGGCTCAAATGGTTTGATGAGTTCGAGGCCGCCGGATGTGATGGCATTGTGGCCAAGGAGCTCGACGCTGCCTACCAGGGAGGCAAGCGTGCCATGGTGAAGGTGAAACATCGGCGGTCGGTCGATGTCGTGGTCGGGGGATACCGAATCCACAAGGACGGCGACAAGGTCGGTTCGTTGCTGCTCGGTCTCTACAACAATGCCGACGAGCTGCACTTTATTGGTCATTGCAGCGGATTCTCTAACCATGACAGGACCGAAATGCTGGCGCGCTTCGAGGAACTGCGGTCCGAGGAATCGTTTGGATCCGAGCGGATGCCCGGTGCGGAGTCGCGGTGGTCGGGTGGCAAGGACATGTCGTGGGTGCCGGTGCGACCCGGTGTCGTCGTGGAGATTTCCTATGACCAACTGACCGGGAACGCGTTTCGGCATGCCACGCGCTTCGAACGCTGGCGTCCCGATAAGACTCCCGAGATGTGCACGATGGATCAGCTCGAGCGGCCCACCGGTCCCGGCATCGAGACTGTTATTGGGTCCCCGTGAACGGTTGTGTCGGGTAGTGTTCCAAATCTATGGCACACATCATCTGGGACTGGAACGGCACACTCTTCGACGATCTCCACATCGTTGTTGAGTCGGTCTCTGCGTGTGTTGCACCGTTCGGTCGTGATCCGATAAGCGAAGAGGACTACCGGGACCACTACACGCGGCCCGTCTCGGTGTTCTACGAGAGCCTGATGGGTCGGGCCATCACGCAAGACGAGTGGGCGAGTATCGATGGCATCTTTCACGAGACGTATCGGTCCTTGATGTACGACGCCAATCTCGCTGCGGATGCCGATACCGCGATCAGGCTGCTGGCCGACGAGGATGGGACCCAGTCGATTCTCTCAATGTGGTGGCATTCCGAGCTGGTTCCTTTCACCGCGGGATTTGGCATGCACGACGTGATGAAGCGTATCGATGGAAACCGCGAGGATGCCGGTGCACTCAAGGCCGACCAGATGCGCGCCCACGTGGAGCGCCTAGTCACCAACCATGGGGTTGCCGTTGCGGACATTGTTGCTGTCGGGGACACGTTTGATGATGCCGCCGCGGCTCGGTCCGCCGGGATTCCGATCGTGCTCTACGACGGTGGCTCGCACCACCGGCATGAACTTGAAAGAGTTGGCGTCCCGGTGGTGTCGACCCTGACGGAAGCTGTTGGCATGACCTCGACATTGGTGTGACCGGTGCGGCCCAGACTGCGCTACTGCGTCCAGTTCTCATCCCTGCGTTTCGAGGGGGCAACTCTCGGGGGTTCACCCGGCATCTTCGGGTAGTGAGGTGGCCAGGGGGCGTCGCCGATACCGCGGGCTTCGTCCGCCTCGACCATTGTTAACGCTCGGCTGAGGTCACCGGCTGCTTCGTCAATACCATCGGTGAGATCGCCCACTGCTGTCCATCGCTCAGCGAACGTATCCATCGGGAACTCGGCGGGTTCGATGGCCGCGACTTCTTCCCACATAAACGGCGTCGATACCCAGCCGGTCTGGCGAACGCTGTACGCCGAAGCAACCGTTTTTCCCCAGGCGTTCTGGTTGTAGTCGATAAACACCCCGGACCGCTCCTCTTTCCACCAGGCCGTTGTTGCCAAAGCGGTGCGGCGCTCCAGTTCGCGTCCGATCGCCAACGCTGCCCTGCGAACCTGATACGGATCCCACAACGGTGCGAGGCGAACATAAACATGGATGCCACGATTACCAGATGTCTTCGGCCACGACACCAGTCCCAGCTCGTCGAGTAGGGCCTTTGTTTCGATGGCGATGTCCCTGACGTGCGCAAACGTGAACCCCTTGGTCGGATCGAGATCGAGACGCAGCTCGTCGGCGTGGAGAAGGTCGTCAGCACGAGTCGCCCACGGGTTCAGATCCACACAGTTCTGTTGTGCCATCCAGACGACGTCTGCGGTGTCGAGAGGTACAAACATTTTCCCCGGTGACGACGATGGGAAATCGACGTCGACCAACGTGCGGGCCCCCTTCGGGCGTTTCACAAAGAGCGGTTTGTCGCCAACTCCGCGGTTCCATCGTTTCAGCATGGTCGGCCGGTTGTAGACCCCGCGCAGCGCCCCAACCCCGCATTGCACATAGTGTTGTGCAAGGTCGAGCTTTGTCCATCCCTGCTCGGGGAACATCACCTTGTCGGGTGATGATATCCGCACCGGTCTGTCGACCGTCTCAACGTAGGTTTCCGCACTCGCCATCCCCCCAGTATCGCGGCCCATTGGCCCGACATCGACGGTCCCTACAACTTGTATCTGTAGACGTTGGTTTCACGCTGCTCAAACCCCAGGCGCGTGTATAACCGGTTCGCTGCCTCGCGTGATGGGCGAGACGTAAGGCCAACTGTCTTGGCGCCCGCGGCTCTTGCTTTGTCAATCGCTACCTCAGTGAGCAGCGCACCAACGCCGCGACCGCGCGCATCACCATCGACGATTACATCTTCGATGCGGGCCTGGAGTCCGGTGGGGATGCGATAGAACGCCAACGTGAGTGTTCCGACGATCGTCCCCGTCTCGGTGTCTTTCGCCGCCAGAAGCAGACTGTTCGGGTTCCCGGCGATGTCTGTTAGAGCATCTACATCGGGTGGAGGACTGCTTTTGGAAAGCTGTGGGACGAGGCGGTCAAACGCCGCGACGACGGCGTCGTCTATGTCGATAATCTCGGTTACGTGGATCATCGAAACATCCTACTGGCAGATCTACCACTGTCAGCTCGAAAACTGTCGCTCAGCCGTTAAGAATCTCAGTACCCGTGCCGACATAATCGTATGGAAACGTTGTCCGGTCGCGATCTCGCATCGGCTCTCGATTTTGCAGCCCAAGCAGCCGTGACCCGTGACGGGGTTGATGCCGCTCATGCTGCCTTCAGGTCGCTTTCTGAGATAGTTGGGGCAGACCTGTATTTGTCTGTGTACTACCAGGCAATAGACCGCCTGTGGCTGGTGGCCCAGTCCGGCTATCCCGAGACCCTCGATGGCATTCCATTGGGTGAGGGTGTCGTCGGTCGTGCACTTCGCACTGGTTCCACACAGCTCGTTGTAGACGTCGAGTCCGATGAGGATCTCATCGTCGATGTCGAGGGGATCGAGGTCGAAGTTGTGGTACCGGTCGACGAGTTCGTGGTGAACTTCGAGTTCACCCGACCCGTCGATGATATTCAGATAGAGGCGTTTGAAGGTTTCGCGGAGATGGTCGTCCGCCGCATGACCTCGCGGCTTGAGAGCGATCCCCGCCAATTCTCCGATGGTCATGCCGTCGTCACGATGGCCGGTCTCAATAACCCGGTGTTGATAGCGGAGTACTCGGCACGCCTAGCGGGTCAGGGGTTCGGACTCAACATCGTGCAATGTGTCGTGTCGGTTTCGGGAGACTCTCCCGTGGCGGCTGTCTGGCGACAACCGGGCAGCGAGTCGGCTCGGATCGTCTCCACCGATGATGTGTTCGCAACCCTTCGGAAATTTGAGGGGCTCACGGTCGGAACCACGGCAACACCCGATGATTTCCGATGGGGTGAGTACGGACGGCTGCTTGTTGTTCCCTTCATGAGCGACGGCGTTCTCATAGGAGGGGTTGTCGGTGGCGGTCGCAACGTTGCAGTTACCCCGGCATCAATGGCCCACCTTTCGATGCTCGCGTCCCAAGCGGCGGTGTGCATCGCGCGCGTTCGTCATGAGCAGGAGATGCACAAGGCGCTCGATGCCCGCATGGCGTTCATGGCGGCGGTGAGTCACGAGCTGCGAACACCGCTCACTGCGATGCTCGGGTTCGCTGACCTCCTCGGTGACCACGACCGACTCTCGTCATCGGATCGTTCGGAGTTCGTGAACGCAATCCGCGGCAACGCGGAGCATCTCCTTGGTCTCATCAACGACCTTCTCGACGTAGCCCAAGCCGAGACGGGCACCCTCTCTCTGGGCGACCTCGTCGACTGTGATCTCGACGCGATCGTCCAGGACAGCATCGGATATGTTCAACCGGGAGCTTGTGAGCGTGGCATAGACATCATCTACCCGCGGGCGGAATCCGTCGTGCGCTCGCACGCAATCCGCCTCAAGCAGATCGTCATCAACCTCCTGTCGAATGCCATCAAATTCACCGATGAGGGCAAGATCCATGTCACCGTCGAGACCGGATCGAAGATGACACGTGTGGTAGTTGCCGATTCCGGATGTGGGATCGAACCGGACGTCCTGCACCGTCTGTTCCAGCCCTTTGAGAGGGGAGTGTCGGCCAGCGATCGTGCGGGGACCGGCCTCGGGCTCGTTATTTCGCGTCGCCTCGCCGAAGCAATGGGGGGTTCCCTCGACCTCTACAGTGACGGTCTTGGTTTTGGCACTCGCGCCGTCCTGACCATTCCAACGGCGGTCTAGAACCGCAGCCCAAACCTTGGGTTTCACATTCCGGGTGGGGCGGTACCGGTGGAGTTCTCGAGTGCGTGGATCGTGTCGGCGTACATGCGTTGTTTGATGGCACCGAGAGTTGTGGCGTCCTTGTCGGCAAGTTCGGCCGCTTTCTTGATTGCCGCGGGTAACACGTTGTCCTTGGGCTCAGCCTGATCCACGATGCCGAGTTCAACACCCTCAGGTCCGGCGAACCGACCGCCGGTCACCATCACGCGATGGGCCGTCATTGTCGGGAGACGTTGCATCACGAGTCCGTTCATCCCCTCGGTGAATGGGATCTTGATGTCGACCTCGGGGAGACAGAAGAATCCGCGGTCCTCGCGCATGATACGAAAATCGTGGGCGAGGGCGAGCATCGCGCCTGCCGCAAACGTGTGACCGTTGAGGGCAGCGACTGTGATTGCTGGGAACGACAACATCCTGGCAAGGACTTTCTCGGCGTCAGCGACGAACCGGCGCATATCGAGGCCCTCAGTGGTCGTCAGCCACTCGAGGTCGAGCCCGTTCGAGTAGAAACGTCCAGCCCCGGTTGTGACCAGCGCCCTGGGCGCAGCCGCAGCTTCAACAGTGTCCAGCGCAGCGTTGAAGTCGGCAACCCACCGGTCGTTGAAGCGGTTCTCGTCATCGTCCATGGTGAGAACAAAGACGTTCTCGTCGCGATCGAGTTGCATCGTATCTCCTGCGGCCGGTGGGTTCGTTCGGGTCCCGTGCCAGATTCGTGGTCTACATTGGTACCTATGGAACACCAGATCGGCGCCTGGGCTGAGGTAACAACGACCGTCTCCGAGACGGATACGGCGATTCATTTTGGAAGCGGTGACGTTGCGGTCCTCGCAACGCCGAGGGTAGTCGCGCTTGTGGAAGAGGCGGCATGCAATGCCATCCGCACATCCATGGAAGAGGGTCGAACCACCGTAGGTACCCGTATCGAGCTCGACCACTTACTGCCGTCACCCGTCGGATCTCAGGTCATTGCTCGGGCGGAGGTCGTGAGTGTGGATGGTCACTGGATTGAGTTCGCAGTGGCCGTGACAATGGATGGTCGCGAAGTGGCGCGTGGGCGGCACTACCGGGTGGGTGTTGCCCGAGAGCGCTTCGAGACGCCCTGACCGCACCGGCGTGTTAGTATCGAACGTATGTTCGCATCTTCCCTGGACCAAGACGCCGGTTGGCTCGGAGAACTCAACGACGCCCAACGCGGCGCAGTGTTGCACTCACCGGGCAGTCCGCTACGGATCGTTGCAGGAGCCGGGTCGGGAAAGACCCGCACGCTCGCCGCACGGGTCGCCTGGTTGATCGAATCCGGCGTGTCGGCCGAGCGTATTCTGCTGTTGACATTTACCCGGCGTGCGGCCGCCGAAATGTTGCGGCGGGCGTCGGGTATGACCACCAGCCGTGATCTCCGAGCGGTGTGGGGCGGGACGTTTCATTCCACCGCCAACCGGTTGCTCCGTCAATACGGTGAGACCGTTGGGCTCGCTCCGGGTTTTACCGTTCTGGACCAGGGCGACGCTACCGATCTCTTTGGGATTGTACGTACCGAGAGTGGGCTTGCCTCGGGGAAGAGGCGTTTCCCGCAGAAGTCGACCCTGGCGGCGATGTACACCCGTGTCATCAACGCCCAGGTGCCGCTGGGTGTGACCGTTGAGGAACGGTTCCCGTGGTGTCGTGACCACGTGGACTCCATCAAGGAGATTGTTCGGCGGTACACCGAACGAAAACAAGAAACAAACACCGTCGACTACGACGATCTCCTGTTGTACCTGCGTGCCCTCCTCCAGTCGCCCGTCGGCGCAACGGTGCGATCCATGTTCGATCACGTGCTGGTCGATGAGTACCAGGACACGAATGCGGTCCAAGTGGATATTCTCGAAGCGTTATGCGGTTTGGCCGGGCCACTTACCGTTGTCGGTGACGATGCCCAGGCAATATACGGATTTAGGGCCGCGAGCGCCGATAACCTGCTGAGGTTCGATGCGCGCTTCCACTCGGTAACCACCGTGATGCTTGAGCAGAACTACCGATCCACGCCCCAGATTCTTGCCCTCGCCAACGCGGTGATGACTCGATCTACGGATACTGTTCCGAAGACTTTGTGGTCAAATCGTCGCGATGCCGTGAAACCGACAGTTCACACATGTACCGATGAGGCAACCCAGGCCGATGTGATCTGTGACCTTGTACTCGAACGGCGCGAGCACGGTGTCTCGCTCCGGGACCAGGCGGTGTTGTTTAGAACGGGTCACCACGCGGACGGTCTGGAGATGGAGCTCGGTAGGCGCAACATTCCGTTCGTGAAATACGGAGGGCTGAAGTTCGTCGAAGCTGCCCACGTGAAGGACCTTGTCGCCATGTTGCGGATCCTCGACAATCCGCGCGATGAACTCGCCTGGCACCGGGTACTTGAATTGGTTCCCGGAATCGGGCCAAAGACCGCGGCGCGTGTATTTGAGGCTGTCTCTCGAAGCGCCGAGGACGGGGCAACCGAACCACTCGTCGCCTTTATGTGCGGTGACTTTATGGTGACCAGCGAGTCGCGGCCGTGGATAGGACGTCTCGGTGATGCCTTCGGTAAGGCGCTCGGCGACGGCAACGAACCGTTGGTTCCCCTCCAGATCGAGTACGTCGGTTCCGTCCTTGCCGATCTCCTCACCGAGCGGTACGACAACCTGGCGGTCCGGCTCGGTGATCTTGATCAGCTCCATGCCCTCTCGGCGGAGTACACCCGCCGCAGCCAGTTCATCGCCGACCTCACTCTCGACCCGCCGGATTCCACATCACAAGTCAGTGACCCACATCTCGACGATGACTACCTGGTTCTCAGCACGATCCACTCGGCGAAGGGCGGCGAGTGGGACTCGGTGTATGTCATGCACGCCGCTGATGGCAACCTGCCATCGGACCTGGCGCTCGGAGATGACGGTGGCCTTGAGGAGGAGCGGCGGTTGTTCTACGTTGCGCTCACCCGCGCCAAGAACAATCTCGACATCTTGTACCCGCAACGGTTCTACTTCCGCCGTTTTGGGGGAGACCCCTCGCACACCTACGCACAGCCGACCCGTTTCCTCGACGGTCTCGGGGGACTCGTAAACAAGGTCGCTGCCACACCCGCCGTCGACACCGATAGCGCACGGACTGTGGCGGTGGGCGCGGACCCGGTGACAGATGTTGTGAGTGCCCTCTTCGAATAGGTGGCGTCTCTTAGATCATGATGGCGTCGAGTAGGTCTCCGATGGCGTCCAGGTCGGCATTCCCCGTTTGGAGGTAGAAGCGCGTAACACCGAGGTCCGCAAAATCGCCGAGTTGCTGACGCACCTGTTCGTATGTGCCGCGAGGGGTGTTTCGCTTTGCGTAGTGTGACTCGAGTTCCTCCGGCGTGAGACCTGCCGCGGTGGCTTCGGCAGCGAACAGCTCGTCGAACTCTTCCTGTGTTTCGGCCGCCAGAACTGCACCAGACGTCGAGATCATCATGTCGTCGGGGGATCGGCCGGCATCGCTGGCGGAGTCCCTGGCGACCTGGATCTTGGCTGCAAATTCGTCGAGGGGTCCCGGATAGCAATTGAACTCCGCAGCGTACGTACCCGCAAGGCGCGGGGTCTTGCGCTTTCCAAGACCCCCGACAAGAAGTGGCAGGCCACCCTCGGGAGCCGGAATGTGGGTGAACTCCTCCAGGGAGTAGAAGGGGCCATCGTGTGCCTCGTTTCGCAACGCTGCTGCGATATACGCCAGCGCATCTTCGAGGCGTGCAAAACGTTCCTTCATGTCGGGGTATGGAATTCCGTAAATCTCATGCTCGCGGTCGAGCCATCCGGTCCCAACGCCGAGCTTGAAACGGCCACCAGACATGTCCGCGATTGTCACACCAGTCTTGTACAGCACCGATGGGTGACGGAAGGTGATCGGTGACACGACTACGGAGAGTTCGATGGATGTTGTCTCGCGGGCGAGGCCGGCGAGTTGAACCAGGCCATCGAGCGCGGGGACCTCGGCCTCTGGATTGAGTGCCATCAAGTAGTGATCCGGTACGGCGAATGCGACGAGTCCGCGTGTTTCTGCCCACTTTGCAGCGGTGAGGAGACCGTTGTAATGACCGGATGTCTGGAGACCGTATTCGAGGCGGTGGTGTGTGGTGCTCATGTGGGTAATCGTATCCGGCGTCTCCGGTTTCGATGACGATCGCGTTATCGGGTGGCACTCCTTGGGCGCGCGGGGGGCTCGGTTCGCTAGCTTGGGGCACACAGTGTGAAATGCAAGCTGGAGGAATCGTGAACATTCAAGGAGCAGTAGCAATTGTCACCGGAGGAGCGTCCGGGCTTGGCGCCGCAACGGTGCGTCGGCTCGCCGCCGCTGGTACGCAGACGGTAATTGTCGACATGCAGGACGAGTTGGGGGAGGAGGTCGCGGCAGCGGTCGGCGGAACGTTCGTGCATGCGGACGTCACAAGCGCCGATCAGGTTCAGACGGCGGTAGGCATCGCTGCCGAGATGGGTGAGCTTCGGGTGCTCGTGAACTGCGCCGGTATCGGGCCACCCGCCCGAACCCTGGATCGAGAGGGAAACCCGCACGACCTCGGCCAATTTGAAAAAGTGATAGCGGTAAACCTCGTGGGGACTTTCAACTGCATTCGCCTCGCCGCCGCTGCGATGGCTGGGAACGCTCCAGCCGCCGACAACGAGCGTGGTGCGATCGTGAACACCGCCTCGGTAGCGGCGTTCGATGGCCAGATCGGTCAGGCCGCCTACTCGGCTTCAAAGGGAGGGATCGTGGGTATGACCCTGCCGATCGCACGCGATCTCAGCTCGATCGGCGTACGGGTGAACACCATCGCTCCGGGTCTGATCGACACACCGTTACTCGCCGGTCTTCCGGAGGCGGCGCGTGTCTCTTTGGGACAGCAGGTGCCGCATCCCAAGCGGCTCGGCAAGCCTACGGAGTATGCTGACCTCGCTTACTTATTACTCACCCATTCGTACATGAATGGTGAAACGGTCCGTATGGATGGGGCGATCCGGATGGCCCCAAAGTAGGTGTGGGATCGCGGCACACCGCCGCGCCATATGGGAAGTGGTTGAAATGACAGTTGTCATGATTGCGATCATCGTCTTGATCTTCGCGGGCTATTGGAAAATGTTTGAAAAGGCAGGGGTCAAGGGTTGGATGGCGATCGTTCCGTTCCTCAACCTTTACGTCCTGGTGAAAATGGCCGGGAAAGATGGCTGGTGGATCATTCTTCTGCTGATCCCCTTAGTGAACATGGTCGTGGCCTTCATTGTGTCTATCGAGATCGCTCATCGATTCGACCGATCGACCGGGTTCGGAGTCGGTATGACCCTGCTGGGATTCATCTTTGTGCCGATACTCGGTTTCGGTGATGCGGCATGGACCGCCGATCCGGTGGACATCTAGACGCCGTCCCACATACTCCCCGTGTTGACGTCCGTCTGCGTGCGGTTGTGCGCAGACGGATGCCAGGGTGACAACCTTCGTCAGGAAACGGTGAACTCCGCAACGCGTCTTGCGAGTCCGGCAAAATCAAAGTCTGGCTCCAACGCCAGATGAAATGCCAGACCGTGCAGCGCTGCGAGAAGTAACTCCGCCCGGGTCACCGCATTCTTTGGCGAGATGCCTGGCACCGACTGACGTACTGCGCCGGCAAAGATCTCAAGCCTCTGTCGATGATGGCGGGCGATCCTCTCGCGCATGGGGCCATCATTGAGTGCCCCAGTGATCGCTATCTCGGTGTAGACCGCGGCGAGGGTCGGGTCCCCTTGGATGAATTGGATGTATGCCTCGACGAGGTCCTCGACGGTTGCATCTTCGGCGGGTTCGGGTGCAACTGCCGCGATTGCCTCGCTCACTACCCGTACGACGACGGCCTCTTTCGAAGCGAACAGGTTGTAGAACGACCCTGCCTGGACGGAAGCTCTGCCGCAGATGGCCTTCAGTGTCGTGCCCTCGAGACCCACTTCCCCTAGAAGGTCGCGTGTTGCTTCGACGATCCGCGCTTCGGTACGAAGTCCCGCTTGATATCTGGCCATCGGTCACCTCCTAACTGTGCAACGCTAGCTGATTCAAGCGAATATTGATCGCATACTCCAAAATGGAGCGTATACTCAAATTGTGATAGTAAACCGGTACCTGAGCGAATGCCGGCAGGACAAAGGGCGACATCATGGGTCACTACATAGCGAATTTGCGAGATATTCAATTCAACCTGTTCGAAGCGAACAAACTCGATGAGGCTCTCGGAGTAGAGCCGTTCGAGGATATGGATCACGACACTGCGCTGGACGTGTTGCGCGAAATCCGTCGCATGTCCGAGGAGGAGTTCGCGGCATCGTTTGTGGACGCCGACCGGATCAAGTTGGAACTTGTCGACGGTGAGGTGAAACTTCCAGAGTCAGTCAAGAAGTCGCTGAGCGCAATCTATGACGGGGGGTGGGATCTCCTCGGTTTGCCAAAGGAACTCGGCGGTTTTGGTGCCCCACCATCGCTGCGGTGGGCCTGTCAGGAGATGATGTGTGGTGCCAACCCAGCGGTCTTTCTCTACGCGTCGAGTGCACTCATGGCCGGAATCATCGCGTCCGAGGGGACCGAGGAGCAGGCCCGTCGGTTCGCTGCGCCGATGATCGAAAAGAAGTGGGGCAGCACCATGGTCCTCACGGAACCCCAAGCCGGTTCCGATGTCGGTGCCGGAACCGCCAAGGCAATTCACATAGAGGATGACACCTATCACATCGAAGGTGTGAAGCGGTTTATCACCTCCGGTGAACACGACTTCAGCGAGAACATCATCCACCTGGTTCTCGCACGTCGCGAAGGCGGTCCCGAGGGCACCAAGGGGCTTTCCATGTTCATCGTTCCCAAGTACATGGTGAACGAAGACGGTTCGCTCGGCGAGCGCAACGGCGTTGTCGCTACCAACCTTGAAGACAAGATGGGTATCCGTGGGTCAACTACCTGCGAACTGACCTTCGGAGTCGATAGGCCCGCCGTTGGTTACCTCGTTGGCGGGGTCCATGACGGTATTCGACAGATGTTCAAGGTGATCGAGGACGCCCGCATGCTGATCGGGACGAAATCCGCCGCGACGCTCTCGACGGGCTACCTGAACGCGCTTGAGTACGCCAAGGTCCGTGTGCAGTCTGCGGACCTCACCCGGGCATCAGACAAGACGGCACCGCGGGTCGAGATCATTCGGCATCCCGATGTGCGTCGTCTCCTGATGTTGCAGAAATCGTACGCCGAGGGCATGCGCGCACTGGTCCTGTACACGGCGCACCTGTTGGATCTTGAAACGCTAGGCATTGACAAAGAGGCTCACGCCAAACGCAACGACCTGTTCCTTCCATTGGTGAAGGGCTATTGCTCGGAGAAAGCGTACGAGCTGCTCACGCAGTCGCTGCAGGTTCTTGGCGGCTCCGGGTTCACACGTGACTATCCGATGGAGCAGTACATCCGGGATGCCAAGATCGATACGATCTATGAAGGCACGACCGCGATCCAGTCGCTCGACCTGTTCTTCCGCAAGATTCTTCGCGACCGCAGTGCGACGTTGACAACACTCACCGACGAGATCCTTGAGGTCGTCAAGGGTGGCCATGAGGAGCTTGAGGCCGAACGAGCACTGCTCGGAACCGCGTTGGAGGATGTGCAGGCACACGTCAGCATTCTTATCGGCCACGCCATGGCTTCTCAGCGCGAACCAACGGAGATCTACAAGACCGGGCTACACACCAACGCCTTGCTGGAGAGCATTTCCGAGGCGGTGATTGCGTGGCTGCTTATTCAGCATGCCGGGATCGCGCTCGACGCGATCGGTGATGCCTCGGAAAGCGACCGGGCCTTCTACGAGGGCAAGATCGCCTCGGCACGATTCTTTGTTCACGATGCTCTGCCGAAAGCGCGGCTGCGTCGAGAAGCCGCCCAGGCCGAGGATGGTGCCCTGATGACAATGTCCGACACCGCCTTCTAACGACCACCCCTCCGTTCTTGTGACGTTTCGAGGTGATAGTTACGTCGAATCGTCACAAGAACGGGAGGTGAGCGCTGTGAGTACCGTTTGACGCACGAGCGTGGGGTCAGTGTGGACCTGGTCCGTGGTGAATCGTAGGACCTTCCACCCGAGCAGCTCAAGTTCGTTTTGGCGTCGTGCGTCAGCTGCACGCTGCGCACGGGTTGCGTGGAAGCGATGTCCGTCGATTTCCACCGCGACATGGAGATCGGGCCACGCCGCGTCGACCCGCGCCACCAACTGATTTCCCTCTCTGATGTTGTGTTGGGGGTGGGGTAGGGGTATCGCGAGCGGTTCAACGAGCTGAAGAAACTCGCGCTCATAGCTGCTCTCCACCGTCGGTCCCTCTTGGCGGTCCGCAAGTATTCTTGCCAGCACGCCGACGCCGCGCCGTCCCCTTCCCCTTCGGATCGAGAGTCGCCGTTCAACGGCGCCCAGCGTGGTCAGGTTGTCCCTCAACGCAGTATCGAGAGCGTGTTCCACTTGTCGCCAGTGCTTGACCGCGCCCAGGTCCATCAGCGTTCTCTCCACGGTCGTAACCGGCAGTCCGTCCAGGTCGGCAATGTCGCTCGCGTCGTACTTTGTCGAGGTGTGCACGGTGACGTCGGATGTCCTAAAGCGTCTCGGCCGCGGCGTGAGAATCTCAACTGGATCTCCGTACTTCCGCATATCCCAGAGCTGTGCTGCAGCGCGGTGCGACACGGCGGAACCCTCTCCCCCTCGGAGGACTGCGGTCCAGAGGTCGAGGTGCCAGCTGCCCGGCGAGCCAGCTATTCGATACACACCGTTTCCAAGGGCGATCCAGCGACCGGCCGTAACGCGCCCGGCGATTTCGCTTGTTGAACACCCGAGTGCGCGGGCCTGGGAATGGTTCACGATGCCATGCTGTCGCGAGGCGAACTCGCCGAAGGTGCGTTCGTTCATGGTCCCATCTTGTGCAATGTGGCACCCCGTTGGAACCCCCCTTCCGTTCTTGTGACGTTTCGAGCGGCTAATTGCGTCGAAACGTCACAAGAACGGAGAAGTGGGCCTAACCTTTCGCGGGAGAGGAGTGGCCAATGGCGGACGAAACAGCACTCAGAACGTGCCCGTTGTGCGAGGCGACCTGTGGGCTCGAAATAACGCTCCGCGATGGTGCGGTACACCGCATACGTGGTGACATGGAGGACCCGTTTTCCAAGGGGTTCATCTGCCCGAAGGGTTCGACTCTGAAGCAACTTCAGGCAGATCCCGACAGGATCACGACACCACTCATCAAACGAGACGGTGTCCACGTCGAGGCGTCCTGGGATGAAGCGTTTGATGCAATCGCGGCCGGTCTTCGCAAACACCTGGAGACCGACCGGAACTCCGTGGCCGTCTACCTAGGGAACCCGACCGTTCACAACCTTGCTGCCGGTGTGTTTGCACGAGTGCTGGTCCAGGCGCTTGGTTCTCGCAACATCTACACCGCTTCGACCGTGGACCAGATGCCAAAACATGTTGCGTGCGGACTGCTCTACGGGGCGCCGAGTTCGTTGACGGTACCCGACCTTGACCGAACCCACTTCTTGCTGATGCTTGGCGCCAACCCAGCAGCCTCCAACGGCTCGTTGTGCACCGCACCCGGGTTCCCGGATCGTCTTGATGCCATCCGGGAGCGGGGAGGAACGGTGGTTCTCATCGACCCGCGGCGCTCTGAGACGGTTTCACATGTCACCCAACACCACGCCATCCGACCAGGTTCCGATGCATTCCTGCTCGCCGCGATGTGCAACGTTGTATTCGACGAAGGGCTTGTCGATCTCGGTGCGGTGGAGAGCTATGTTCGTGGGCTCGACGAGTTCCGGGGGCTCATTGCTCCCTACACCCCGGTCGTGGCAGAGCGGATGACGGGACTTGATGCGAGCACGATCATGACGCTGGCACGTGAGTTCGCCGCGGCACCCTCGGGTGCTGTTTACGCACGGATGGGTGCCAATACGGCGCGCTTTGGTACCGTGAATGCCTGGCTGGCCGAGGTTCTGACGATGATCACCGGAAACCTTGACACTCCGGGCGGTTTGATGTTCGCTACACCGGCGACGGGGACGCCAGTCGGCCCCGAGGCAGGCGGTAGAGGTTGGCGATCCGGCCGCTGGCATAGCCGGGTGTCGCAGCGACGCGAGATGATGGGCGAGCTCCCGACGGTGTGCCTCGCCGAAGAGATCATGACACCGGGCGAGGGTCAGATCCGCGCTCTCATAACGTTGCAGGGCAACCCTGTCCTTTCACTCGCCGACGCAACAAAAACAGATGAGGCGCTGGCGTCGCTCGAGTTCATGGTCAGTTTCGACATCTATCTCAACGAAACGACCCGCCGTGCGGACGTGATTCTCCCCGGTTGCTCGCCACTCGAACGTAGCCACTACGACCTGGCGTTCACCGGACTCTCTGTCCGCAACGTCGCAAAGTGGTCGCCTCCGGTGTTCCAGGTACAAAGACCAACTGACGATGAGATCCTGGCTCGGCTCGCCCTCATCCTTTCCGGCCTCGATCACCGCGCAGACCCCTCGTTGGTCTATGACGGCGCCCTCCTCAACGTCTTGACCAGGGCAGCACAGAATCCCAACAGTCCGGCGTTCGGGACCGACCCGCTGAGTATCGTCTCCCAGATCATCGGTCGATCTCCCGCAGACAGGGTGCTCGATGCTCTATTGCGGACCGGTCCGTACGGCGCCGGTTTTGGCGACGACAACGATGGATTGAGTTTGGGAAGGCTGATGGACACCCCTCACGGACTCGATCTGGGACCACTTCTACCGCGATTCCCGGGGTTCCTCCAGACCGCTGATGGCACCATCAACATCGCCGATGTCGCGTTCGCCGAAGACCTGCGACGTCTTGCGGATGCGGTCGTTGAGACCCCCACAGACTTGGTATTGATCGGCCGGCGCCATCTCAAAACAAACAACTCGTGGATGCACAACTTGGAGATTCTCACCAAGGGCAACAACCGGTGCACGGTGCATGTGCACCCAACAGACGCCGATCGGTATGGCGTCGTTGACGGTGGTTCGGCCAAGGTGACCAGTGTGGCGGGTGAGGTGATCGTGGAGGTTGAGGTAACGGACACGATCATGCCGGGTGTCGTATCGATTCCTCACGGATGGGGCCACACCTATGAAGGGGCCCACCTGTCAGTCGCACAGCGACGTCCGGGGGTGAACGTCAACATTCTCACTTCGACGGAGCTCGCCGACGCCTGGTCTGGAAACGCCGCACTCAACGGGGTCCCAGTGACACTCGCGCCAACGTAGCAGTGGTGTGTCATTGTTCGTGGAGGTCAATATGGACGCCGGGTCGGCTGAGGATCGGGAGGCCGTCGATGCTCTCGTTGTGCGACTCCTTGTAATCAAGCAACGAATCTCTGTCGCGCCGGTCTGCCCACTTACCGAGGTGCGTACGCTGGGCGTCGAGCGACATAGTCGGCACACCAAAACCACATGAGTCGGCGATCCGTTCGACTCGCACGTCGATGATCGACCGTGTCCCCCGGTGATAGGTGAAAAGGCTGAGAAGTTCGGCGAACGGTTCGTCACCCGGTTCGTGCCAGGTTGCCCGACCATACAACCGCACAATTCTCGGTGGTCCCGAGAAGGCGTTGAAGAGAATTGTGATGCGGCCGTTCTCGCGGACGTGCGCCACCGTTTCGCCGGCGGAGCCCATAAGGTCAAGATACGCCACCCGGTGGTCGTCGACGACCACAAACGTCCCATCGAGGCCCTTTGGTGACAGGTTGATGAGCCCGTCCTCTGCGATCGGTGCCGTAGCGACGAAGAACACCGGCTGTTGGGCGATGAAGGCCCGCAGGGGTGGAGTTATTGAGTCGTAGATCGTGCCCACGCGCACCATTCCTCATCGGCGATCGGGGGTACCGCGATGACAGCGTACCCGCCCGGTGGCTGCACAATGACGCCTCTGCGTGCCGGCACGGGTCCGGACTCGGGATAACTTCTCGGGTCTGCGGGATGATTTCCTCATGCATCGGCCATCCGCGCAACGACGCTGATTCGCCGCCGATCAATCCGGCACTACGCTAAGGCTTCGCCGTCTGCGAGCAGGTGAGCCTCGATGAGTATCGGTCCCACGACAACTCAGTTCTTTACGTTCGGGTCCCCGAGCGAACCCTTCCAGCTGCGCTCAGGTGCCGTGCTTGATGAAGTCACGCTGGCCTACGAGACCTATGGCACGTTGAACGAAGATCGATCAAATGCGGTGCTGCTCTTTCACGCCCTGACGGGTAGTCACCACGCGGCCGGTATCACCGAGCAGATTCCAGACACGGACGACCGTTGGACCGAGGAGCTTCGTCTCGGCTGGTGGGACAACTTTATCGGTCCCGGTCGAGCGATCGACACCGACCGCTTCTTCGTCATCTGCGCCAACTACATCGGTGGTTGTTACGGCTCCACCGGGCCAACATCGACAGATCCGCGTACCGGAAAGCCGTATGGCAGCTCTTTCCCCGTGGTTGGTTTCACCGACGTGGTCGACTCGCAGATCGAACTTCTCCGGCATCTCGGCATCGAACGGCTGCACGCCGTCGTTGGTGGCTCAACGGGTGGTGTGTGCGCCATATCGCTAGCGACTCGGTTCCCCGACCTTGTTGGGACAGTGATCCCTATCGCAGCGGGTTCGCGTCCGACGCCACTACAGATCATTCATAACTTCGAGCAGATCAACGCAATACAGAACGACCCGAACTTCGCCGGTGGTGACTACTACGACGGTCCGCCGCCGACGCAGGGTCTCAGGCTTGCGCGGATGATTGGTCACAAGACATTTGTCTCTCTCGAAGCAATGCAGCGGCGCGCACGCGAGGAAATTGTCGCGCTCGGTGTTGGTCCGGGGACGTACGACATTCAACATCCCATGGAGTCATACATGTGGCACCAGGGAAGAAAATTCGTCGACCGGTTCGACGCCAATAGTTATCTGCGGATGATGGTCGCGTGGCAGCGGTTCGATCTTGCGGCCGAGGCCGGTGTTGACGATCTGAGTGACCTGTTCACTCCATGTAAACACCAGCGGTACATGGTGTTTACGATCGATTCGGACGTG
The DNA here is from genome assembly GCA_013151445.1 of Actinomycetota bacterium. GTDB lineage: Bacteria > Actinomycetota > Acidimicrobiia > Spongiisociales > UBA5794 > BMS3BBIN02. The sequence goes on along the minus strand of JAADIG010000019.1, from coordinate 11,464 downwards.
TGCTTCTACCCCGACGAGCAGTCGGAGCTCATGAGGCTCCTCGGTCTTGCAGACGTACCGGCGCGGCGCATCACCGTGCATTCCGACAAGGGCCACGACTCGTTTCTGTTGGAGCCCGCGCTGTATGCGCCACACCTGGCTGACACGCTTCTCAACGAGTGGACCACGTAACTGTGGTGTCGCCGATCGGTCTCTTCGACTCGGGTGTCGGTGGGCTGACGGTTCTACGCGAGGTGCGTGGACTACTCCCAGAGGTTGATCTCGTCTACCTCGCAGATCAGGCCTGGGCACCGTACGGTGAGCGGACGCTAACGACGCTTCGGACCCGTGCAACCGCGATTGCACAATGGTTCGTGCACCAGGGTGTCTCGCTCGTTGTCGTAGCATGCAACACCGCCTCGGGTGCTGCTCTGCACGAACTCCGGGCGCTGTTCCCGGCGGTTACATTTGTGGGAATGGAACCTGCGGTGAAACCCGCCGCAGAGACGTCGACCACTGGTGTCGTTGGAGTGCTGGCGACTTCGGGCACGTTGAACGCCAGCTTGTATGCCGACGTCGTTGAACGCCACGCCGACGGTGTTGTCATCATCGAACGGCCCGGCGTCGGACTCGTAGACCTGGTCGAGGCGGGGGATCTTGATTCGACCGTTCCGCTTCTCAGGAAGTACCTCGAGCCGATGCTCGCAGCGGGTGCCGATCGGATCGTGCTCGGTTGCACTCACTATCCGTTCCTGATCAATCACATTGCTGAACTGGTTCCCGCGGACGTCGTGATTGTCGATCCGGCACCTGCCGTGGCTCGTCAAGTTGCGACGATGGCACCCGATGCGATGGGGTCGGGCGCAACATTACTTATGACAACCGGATCGCTCGACACCTTCACCGAACAGCTTGCTCGACTGGGTCTGCTCGGCCCAGGGACACAGGTCGGTGCCACCGATCTCGCCCAGAATGCGTCGGACTTGCCCTAGTCTGCGGGCATGGATGAGTTCATTGCCGGACTTCCCAAGATCGAGTTACATCGCCATCTTGAGGGTTCCATTCGCCCGGAGACCGTGTTCGCTCTGGCGCGAGAACACAGCATCGATGTAGGTGCTGACTCCGTGGAGGGACTCGCCGAATCGTATGTGTTTGGGGATTTCCCCAGCTTCGTCGACTTGTTCATAAGAACGACAAAAGTATTGCGTCGCTCCGGAGATCTTGAGTTGATCATCACCGAGATGGCTCGGGAAATGGCCGCAGAGAACACACGTTACGCCGAGGTGTTCTTCTCGCCGGTGTGGCACCAGATGAATGGGATGACCGAGCGGTCGATTGCTGCGGGCCTGAACGCGGGTCGGGCTGTCGCTGCCGGGTTCGGAGTCGAGTTGGCGTGGATAGTTGACAATTCGCGACATCTCGATGTGTCCAGCGGGTTCGACGCTGTCGACTTCGTGACCGGGCCAAACGCACCGGAGGGCATGGTCGCCGTGGGTCTCGGTGGACCTGAGGTCGGGTTTCCTCCCGAACCATGGAAACCGGTGTTTGACAAAGCCAGAGCCGCGGGCCTTGAGGCGATTCCCCATGCCGGAGAAACCGTTGGTGCCGAGAGTGTCCGTGGTGCGGTCACGGCACTTGGTGCCAAGCGGATCGGTCATGGGGTCCGCTGTCTCGAGGATCCGGAGGTGGTGTCGATGTTGGTTGATTCCGGCATCCCGATTGATGTTTCCCTTACCTCGAATCGACTGCTCGGTGTTGTCGAGTCCGATGAGCGCCATCCACTGAAAGAACTGATTGCCGCGGGTCTTCAGGTCACATTGAACACCGACGACCCGGGACTGTTCCGCACCACATTGCACAAAGAGCTTGCGCTGGCGACATCGGTTCATGGGATCACCCGAGAGGGTTTGGCCGATCACATGCGGATTGCGGTCCGCCATGCGTGTCTCTCGCCGGAGCGGCAACGAACACTCCTCGCCGAGATCGATTCCTACATGTCCGTCTAACCCCCGTTTTGGCGTCCACCTGTGCGGGACCGTACGCAGTTGGATACCCGTCGTATTTATGCATCGAACACGGTGATGCGTATCATCGGGGCATGAAACCGAGCGTTGTCATCATTGGGGCAGGATCGATGGGGCTCATCCTTGCCGAGGGTCTTGTCCGCGGTGGGTGGAGAGCCTCGGATCTTCAACTCGTCGCACATCGTGGGGAGCGTGCTACCGAGGTCGAACGGCTCACCGGTATCCCAACGTCGTTGGATGCCGGCTCCGCAGTCCAGGGCCGTGACGTTGTGGTTCTTGCTGTCAAACCAAAAGATATTCAGGCGGTATGTGCCGCGATCTTGCCGCAACTGTCGACGGAGCAGATCGTGCTCTCGATCGCCGCAGGGGTGCCCCTCTCGGTGTACCAATCGCTTCTGCCGGACTCGCCGGTCATCCGCTCAATGCCCAATACGCCCGCCGCTGTTGATGAGGGAATGACCGCTTTCTGTGCACCACCGGGCACCTCCGATCAGGTACTGAAACGTGCGGAGATAGTCCTCGAAGCAATGGGTCAAACGATCTATCTCTCCGAGGATCTCATGGATGCTGTCACGGCCGTCTCTGGAAGTGGTCCCGCCTACATCTTTCTGCTCGCCGAGGCGCTTACCGAGGCCGCAATCCGAGAAGGACTTCCGCATCACGCCGCCGAAAAGCTCGTGTTGCAGACGATCCGAGGGGCAGGCCTACTCGCCCAGACCTCCGACAAGAGCGCATTTCGGCTCCGCGCCGAAGTTACTTCACCCGGCGGGACGACGTCCGCGGCTCTTCACGTCCTCGAGAACAGTGGTTTTCGCACCATGATCGAAGACGCGGTCCGTGCCGCGGCGCAACGCTCGCGCGAACTCGGCGCCACCGCGGTCGCCCTCTCAACTGAGAGCGAATAGCGCGTGGCAAACTTGATCGGTCGAGCAGTTCTCGGCGTCACGAACAGGTCCATCGTGCGCAGCGCGGTCACGCGGACCCGTCCCGGCCGTGCTCTCTCACGTCGGTTTGTCGCTGGCGAATTGCTTGATGATGTGATCGCTGTTGCCAAGGATCTCAACAATCGCGGCTTTCGCGTCTCGTTGGACCATCTCGGTGAATACGTCACCGACGAGACGAAGGCTCTCCAGGCGCGAGATGACTATCTGGCAGCGATCGATGCCATCGCCGCGAACGGTCTCGATGCGAACGTGTCTGTGAAACTCACCCAACTCGGTCTTGGAACCAACGATGACCTCGCCCGGCGATCACTGGGGGCGATCGCACGGCGCGCTGCCGAGCGGGAAACAACTGTCACAATCGACATGGAGGATGCCACCCTTACCGAGGCAACGATCCAGATGTACGAGGTTGTTCAGCAGGAGTTCGGAATTCTTGGCATCGCCATCCAGGCATACCTTCACCGAAGTGTGGACGACATTGCAAGAGTTGCCCCACTCGGTGGTCACATTCGTCTCTGCAAGGGCGCCTATGCGGAACCATCCGAGGTTGCGCTCCAGTCCAGCGATGATATCGACGCAAACTTCGATCTCCTTGTCAACAAGCTCATGAAGTATGAGACAACGATGCCCGCCATCGCGACTCACGACGAGGCACGTATCGCGGCCGCCGAACGCTCCGCAGCCGACCGTATACATCCCTGGGAATTTCAGATGCTGTACGGGGTCAGAACTAAGATGCAGGGAAAGATCATCGAGTCGGGACGCCCCCTGCGTGTGTATGTACCGTACGGGGATGCGTGGTATCCGTACCTCACGCGGCGTCTTGCTGAGAGACCTGCGAACATGTTGTTCTTTGCCCGTGCGGCGTTGTCGCGCGGTTAGGTTGAGAAATGCATCCGCCAGTACTGTTGCATGCAGTGGGATTCGATAGGGAGACCGAACGTGAATAGACGGAGTGGACGAATATCGCTCGTAGCAAGCCTGGTAGCTGTTCTCCTGGTTCTCGGGGCGAGCGCCGCGGCAGCCCAGTCGAACGCATCCGACGTTGCCGACGAGCTACAGGCCCAGGGTTTTTTCATCGAGAACGGTGCATCCATAAACCCGAGTGAAGCGGGCCGGCTCGTGGCCGTAGCGCGCGATGCAGGAGAGGAACTATTTCTTGTGTTCCTCAGCAACGAGCCATCCTCGGGTGCGACGTTCTTTGCCGAGAACGTCGTTAACGCCATGCCATCGGGGATCGTTCTTGTCATCGCTCCCGAGAGCGTCGGGTATAGCGGTGAAACGGCGGTCTTTAGCGAAACGGAGATCACAGCTGCGGTTGATCAGGCACTGACGGCAGGGGGGACCGACCTTGATCTTGCCACGACATTCCTCGATGCCCTTCCCGGTGTTGACCTCGGGGGGGATTTGTCCCCCGCCACAACCAGGGTACCCACGGTCACGACACCACCAGCAGAGGGCGGGGGCAGCGGTCTGCTCTGGGTCATCGTGATCGTGTTGGTCGGCGGTGGCGTGTTCCTGTTTATGAGGAGTCGAAAGTCTGGCTCAGCTCGCGGCGCTAACTCGGCGTTGGGGAAGGCCAAGGCAGAGGTCCAGAAGATGCTGTCGGCCGTCGCAAATGACCTGCTTGAGATGGAGACCGAAGTGCGGTCTGCCAACGACGATCGTGTCGACCAGTTCTATGAGGACGCCAGCGCTGCATATTCCAAGAGTTCCGAGGCGTTTGATGCGGCATCGACCCCCCAGCAGCTACTCGACCTGTCGAACGGTCTTGAGCTTGCGATCTGGCAGCTCGACTCCGCCGAGGCCATTCTCGACGGCAACGAGCCACCACCTCGGCCAGAACCCAAGCGCCTTGAAATCCCCAAACCTCTGCCGACGCCGAGTTCGCCGACACCTCGGCCATCGAGTCCCAGCCAACTACCACCGCGGCCTGACTACAACCGACGGTCCACGCGCCGGAGTGCACCGATGGGTGGCGGTCTTCTCGACCTTCTCATGGGTGCCCTCGGATCGGGAATGGTCGCTGCCGGAGACTCGCGCCGGTCACCGCGTCCGCGTCGTTCGTCAGCATCAGCGAGAGGTGCCCGCCGTTCCCAGTCGTCACGTTCACGACGCGGCGCCTCCCGGAGTCCAAGCCGTCGCGGATCAACCCCCAAACCCCGCTCGTCACGTTCAAGTGGAGGGTCCGGAAAGAGAATTCGCGGCGGTGGGCGGCGCAGAAAATGACGAGGGAAAGTGCGGAAACCGTCGCACACTCTCACACACCTACAATTGACCAGAAAGTCAAGGAAGGACTGAAATGGGTTTCTTGAAGAAACTGTGGGGATATATCGCCACATTGTTCCGGACAACTGCGGAGAACGCAATGAATCCGGAGATCGAGATCGAACAGGCGATCAACGAGGCGAAGAAGAAGGACCAGGCACTGCGCAACCAAGCGGCGAAAGTTGTCGCCAACCGCACGTTGCTTGAGAGCCGACTTGAGGATGCTGCCGACGATGTCGGTGAGGCACGTGAGATGGCGAAACAGGCTCTCATGCGCGCCGAGACCGCCAAGAACGCAGGGGACACCGATGGGCTTGAGAAGTGGACAAAGGCGGCCCAGTCGCTGGCGATGAAACTTCAGGCATCCGACAATAATCTGGCGACGCTGAAGAAACAGTACGAAACTGCTGCTGTGCAGGCGGAGTCCGCCAAGGATGCGGTCCAGGCGAACGCGATGAAGGTTTCCGAGCTCGCCGCAAAGCGTCTTGAGCTGCTTGGCAGCCTTGAGGCCGCCAAGATGCAGGAGACCGTTAACGAGGCTGTCGAGTCGATGTCTTCCGTGATGGACGCCGACATGCCATCGCTGAGCAAGATCGAAGAGAAAATCGAGTCTCGCAAGGCCGAGGCCATGGCGAAAGCGGAACTGCGTGAGGCAACTCCGGCTGGTGCTGAGGATGAACTGCGCGAGGCTATCAACGTGACTCAGGCGGACGCAACGCTTGAGGAACTGAGGAAAGAGCTCGGTCTTTCGACCTAGAAGGCAGAGCCGGTTGACGCCGGCGAATCAAATGTGATGTGAGTGGCCCCGGATAATCCGGGGCCACTTTCTCGTGGGAGATGCCGCGCTGCGATCACGGAATGGCGTCAGATCGTCGCCCCGGTTGTCGTTTGGCTATACATATTGTTAACGTCGCGTCCTATGGCTACAGACTTAGAAATTGCACGATCGGTAGAGCCGCGTCCAATCATGGATATTGCTGCCGATATGGGCTTATCAGCAGAACATGTGGAAATGCGCGGCAAGGGAATCGCCAAGATCTCGATGGACGCCGTCGAGAAGATGGGACCCCCACGTGCGAAGTACGTGCTGGTCACCGCGACCAACCCGACACCGTTCGGTGAGGGTAAAACCACGGTCTCGGTAGGGCTCGCCCAGGGATTCAAGCTGCTCGACGAGGTTGCGGTCCTCACGCTGCGCCAGCCATCTCTCGGGCCGACGTTTGGCATCAAGGGCGGTGCGGCGGGTGGTGGTTATTCGCAGGTGATCCCAATGGAGGAGATGAACCTCCACCTCACCGGCGACTTCCATGCCATTACTGCTGCCAACAACCTGTTGTCGGCAATCATCGACAATCACATCCACCAGGGCAACGAACTCGGTATCGACATCAACCGCATCACCTGGCGTCGTGTCCTCGACGTCAACGATCGTGTCCTACGCGACATTGTGACCGGTCTCGGCCCGCGCCTCAACGGTGTCCCGCGCCAGACTGGTTTTGACATTACGGCGGCATCCGAGCTGATGGCGGTCCTCGGTATGGCGGTAAGCCTCCAGGACCTCCGAGCACGGCTGGGCCGGATCGTCATCGGCTACACACGCGATATGACGCCGATCACGGCGGAGGATATCAAGGGTGCCGGTGCGATGACCGTGCTCCTGAAGGATGCGTTGAATCCAAACCTGCTGCAGACTCTTGAGGGCACTCCGGCGTTGGTTCATACGGGGCCCTTTGCCAACATCGCCCACGGCAACGCTTCGATCGTTGCTGACCTCATCGGTATTCGCGGTGGCGACTATCTCATTACCGAGGCCGGGTTTGGGTCCGACGTTGGCGCCGAAAAGTTCTTCAACATCAAGTGCCGAGCATCGGGGCTCAAGCCCGACGTCGCCGTGATCGTCACGACGGTGCGATCGCTCAAGGTCCACTCCGGCAAGTACACCATCAAAGCGGGGAAACCACTGCCAGAGGAGATGACGGTCGAAAGTCCCGACGACGTGCTCGCCGGAGCGGACAACCTGCGCCGCCACATCGCCAATGTACGTCAGCACGGCGTTACACCTGTCGTCGCGATCAATTCTTTCCCGACCGATCACCCTTCTGAGCATGCCGCGATCGCGAGCATCGTTGAGGGTGAGGGTGCGGCCTGGGCGGTTGCCGATCCCCACAGTGGGGGTGCGAAGGGGATGGTTGCGCTCGCAGAGGTTGTCCGCGACGCCGCCGAGGAGGGGTCCGATTTTGCGATGCTGTATCCGGACGAGATGTCGCTTGCGAACAAGATCACAACGATCGCGACCAAGGTGTACGGCGCCGACGGTGTTGACTTCGCGTCGGCAGCGATGAAGAGCATGGCGAAGTTCGAGGCGATGGGTCAGGGCCATCTCCCGATCTGTATGGCAAAGACGCAGTATTCGTTCAGCCACGATCCGGGTCTCAAGGGTGCACCGCGAGGCTGGACCCTGCCCGTGCGCGACGTGCAGCTCGTTGCGGGCGCAGGGTTTGTGTTGCCGCTCACCGGATCGATTGTCCGCATGCCGGGGCTCGGTAAGAACCCGGCGGCTCACTCGATCGACATCGATGAAGAGGGCAACATCGTCGGTCTCAGCTAGCGGTCAGCTCACGGAGGTTGTTGGAGTAACTCCGGCGCCCGAGGGATCGAAACGCTCGATCTCGCCCGCGTCGTTGACCCGAAAGAACATTGTTACGCTGACGTAGTCGCTTCCGTTCACTGAGGTGATGCCCACCCGCCAGTAGTCGCTTTCCTGGCTCACCCCATCGACTTCCCAGTAGACGGCTACGTCGATTCGTGTTCGTGAGTCCCGTAGCGCCGCACTCGTCACTTTTCGCGGGGGATCGAGTCCGCGCTCGACTGCGACGACGTCCACGTTGGGGGGAACTCGCACAACACGAGCGTCGCCCGCAAACTGTGGGAACTCTGTCGCGAACGTGTTGATGGCCGCCATGACCAGCTCTTCGGAGGTTGTCTCGGGAAGCTGTTCGGCGCTGGGTTCGGTCGAACACGCACCCACGACGAGGATTGCCACCACGGCGAGCGCCGGGAAACGCCAAGGTGCCGCGTGTCGAATGTTCACGTTCCCTCCTCGTCGTCACCGTACCGAGAGTTCTGTTCTGATCCGAGAGAGCTGTCTCTGTTGAGTCCGAACTTTTGCCAGCGGCGTCTGTGTCGTGTTCGGAGCGCAGTCACGGTATGTTCTCCGATCGACGAACATAGTACGTGCCTCGCGCAACAAATCATCAGATTCCTAAGAAGAAGAGACACACCATGAGTATCGTTGTAATTAACGCGGTGGCGGTTCCGCCACAGGCCCGCGACGCCTTCGAGGGTCGGTTCGCCGCCCGTGCTGGCAAGGTCGAGTCCGCAACGGGTTTCGAGGGGTTCGAGTTGCTTCGGCCCGCCGAGGGACAGGACCAGTACTACGTGTACACGCGGTGGGAGAGCCAGGAAGCGTTCGATAACTGGCGCACCAGCCAGGAGTTCGACAGGGCGCACTCTGCCGACGCCAAACCACCGGTCGGCGGCGAATCATCGGTGCTGCATTTCGAGGTCGTGCTCGATGTGAAGAGCGCGGGTTCGTAACTCAGCGTTATCCGGGGTCGGTGGTCACGCATCGCGGTCGACGGCGGCCGCCTGCCACACCTGAGAGATCGGCATGACCTCGACGAGGTTGACGTTGACATGGGTGGGTTGCTCGGCGACCCACCCAATGCAGTCCGCAATGTCCTGTGGCTGCAATGCCTTGGCACCCTGGTAGAAGTTGTCGGAGCGTTCCACGTCGCCGTGGGTTCTGACCACCGTAAACTCGGTCTCGCCCATTCCGGGGGAGACATCGGTCACGCGCACACCCGTGCCGACGAGATCGGTTCGGAGATTGCGGCTCCACTGGCGGACGAATGCTTTGGTGGCGCCGTAGACGTTGGCACCGGTGTACGCAACCGTCGCCGATACCGAACCGAGGTTGATGATCGAGGCTCCGGGCCCGGTTTCGACAAGTTGGGGGAGTAATGCCGCGGTTACGGTCAACATGCCCATGATGTTGGTGTCCACCATGGTGCGCCAGTCGTCCATATCGGCCTCCAGCGCACCGAGAACACCGAGTGCAAGGCCAGCGTTGTTGACGAGAGACGTGATCGGTGTGATCGATTCGGGGAGCGAGGCGATTGCGGCGTCGACCGAAGCTTCGTCGGTGACATCCATTTCGACGGTGTGGAGCAGATCCGACGCGAGGTCCTGCTGGAGTGCTTCGAGCCGGTCGATGCGTCGACCGGTGGCGACCACGGTCCAGCCGCGATTCACCATTTCGTAGACGGTGGCCCGCCCAAAACCCGAGGTCGCCCCGGTGATCAACATAGTTCTCGGCATCACGGTTCCTCTCGTCGTCGAAGCAAGCATAGAGAACGGTGAACACCCCCCTCACCCTCTCTCCCCGTTCTGGCGTCCATTTGGGCGATATATCGCCCAAATGGACGCCAGAACGGGGACTGTGTGGGAACTTCTGGGATCGAAGGGACGTCTCATGTTTATGAAACGTGGTGCACTTGTCCTCGTCGCGATGACCCTGGTCGTGTCTGCCTGTACCTCGGTTGATCCCTCTGCCGCCTCGACCACCGAGCCACCGGCCCCACCCACCCCACCGACGACATCTAGTGCCCAGGGGTTACCCACGTCGCAATCCGACGAAGGGCTCTGTGGCACGGAGTTCCCACTGTTCGTAGCTGGCGTTGAGGGTAATGATCCTCGCGACATCTACGGCACCCCCGGACCCGGGCCGGGATCCGAGCCAGTGGCGCCCGGCCAGATGGTGAGCTACTGGATGGGTAAGTACGGCAACCTTGAGTTCCGATGGCCGCCGACGAAACCGCTGGCAGAATCGGCAAGCTGGACCCTCGAGGTCGCTGGAAGACCGGCGACCATTGTTGGTGTTGGCGGTACTCGAGTCACGTTGTATGTGCAGCTGGATGAAACGGGGGACCGGTGCAGCCAGTTCGCCGCTGAAGTCTATGGACCTCGCACAGATCCGCTTGGAGACTCCATCTTCTTGTTCGTTGATACGCTACGCGACGGTGATGGCGCCCAGGCCTACCTCACGGAACGCGAGAATGAAGTCACGCTCGCTTCCGCTGGAGCGGAGTACCCGGAGGGCCGGTGCCAGTCTCCTCTTGTCGTTGATTCTGAGATAACTCCAGTGGACGCTATTTCACTCGTCGCCAACTTCCTCGCCGATCGCGGCGACAGACGACGCGCCCAGGGCTGTCTCACCGAAAGCGGACTCACATCGTATCGGGGTGCAGATCAGACGATCTGGCCCTTCCTGTGTCTGTTCGAGTGTGACGATGGCGCACAGTTCGCAACGACCAAAGTGCCACCTCGTGAATCCGGTGAGGGCAATGGGTCCCAGTTCGTGACGGCGGTTGTCACGTTCAGTGACGGAGAGAGTGTCCGCTCGGTGCGCGAGGAGTACGAAGTCGTTCCTGTGACCCTGGTCTCGGGTGTCACAGTCGCGGCGATCGCATCCGTGTATCCGGACCTCGAAACTCAGATCGACGAGGGAACCGCGATGGCGTTCGTGTCGGATCTTCTGCGGCGTCTCGCCGAGGGTCACTACGAGATTGCGGCACCACTACTGATCGACCAGGGGGTGACCGCCGAAATCGAGGAGCGGCTGCCGGGGGTGTGGGAGAGAAGCATGACAGAGTTGCTCGGAGAGTTCTGTAGTCGAGCCATGTGCTCGGCTGCGTCGCGGATTGTCGGAACGGCGCCGGTGGGTCCGCTCACGCGAGATGTCATCGTCACGTTCGAGGGTGCCAACGGTGCGGTCACCAAGAAGATTCAATCGGGTGCCTTTGAAGGTTACATGACTGCTGGCGGTCTCCCTCCTGATGGCGATGCTGGCGTCTTGGCTGTTCCGCTCGTCGCGTCGGTGTTCCGCGGGCGCCCCCACAGCGGAATCGTGGTCCTGGGTGAGCGATCTCTGGAACTCTGGGGGACCGAGGCGTCGCCCAATCCGATAGTGTTCTACAACGCCACGAGGGTGGCGGATGTGGTCGCTGCCGGTGAGTGGATCGTGGCGAACACATGGTGGACCGACACCCTGTGGGCCTCCGTCGAGCCGGTCACGGAGGACGAGTTCACCCGCATCAACTCGCGTCGGAATCCCTGGGGCGAATCGGCAACGCTCGTTGGCGGTGGGACTACGGCAGGGGTTTCGTACGCGTTCATCGTCGAGAACGG
>JAADIG010000007.1 GCA_013151445.1 Actinomycetota bacterium | reverse complement strand
ATGTGCTGTTCGCCCAACCGGTGCTCACCGCAAGAACTGTTGAGAGTCACCTCGATGTGCAACGCCCTTCGGCGCTCCGCATGCTCGACCTCTTCACCGAAATGGGCATTCTCGAGGAACTGGAGCCAGGGCTTCGCAGGATGAGACGTTTCGTGGCCCGGGACATCATGGCATTGCTTTCCGAAGGACTCGACGAACCACTCAATCCGTAGACAGCGTGAAGGAAGCAGACTTCGAGGCACACGGTTTCGATCGTGCTATCGACTGTCATACCATTCGTACCAGCGATCAGCGTTCACGGGGCTGATCCAGTCACATTCTTGGACGGTTCGTGCGTTGAGCAAACCAGCTTCGTACATGTCTTCGCACGTTGGTTTGAGGCCGATCTGGGACATAAGGATGAGGAGGATCGCAGCTACGATCACAGCAACGACAATCAAAGCTGCGCGACGCGCCTTGCCGACAAGTCCGGCTCCGCTTGGCGTGCTGTGTAACGAAGACGGAGCGCCTGCCTTCCGGGAGCGGCTCTCAATGCAGAAGACGCAGAGGGCCGGAACACGGTTGTCTTGTGGGCGTGTGAGGGGGCGTTTACAGGCCACGCATGAAGTCTTGGGCTCTCGGCTGCTCATGTCGTTTACGCCGTTCTTGATCGGCCGACTGGTCCCCTTGTGCGAAGGTCGAGATTCAGGCTTGTGCGCAGCGTAGCAGCGTCCGTAGGAGGGGTCTTGATTGCTTGGTCGCTCAAGAGGGACAACGCGTAACTTGCAAACTCCCGAAGGTGCGGCAGGTGTTGCGAGCGCTAGGCCCATTCGATTGGTGCTTCTTGCGTTGCTTCCAACTAGAACGAGACGGGACCGTACGACTCGGATTCTGGGGCAGTGGCTGGACCCAACAAGTCGAACGATGGGCTGAGCGTGCGGAGCTTCCCGTCGTCGGTCAGCAATAGGAGAGCCGACTCAGCCCACGTTCTGGGGCTATGGACAGCCCGCGTCGAAGGCCTCAGTTCAGGGGCACCTCTACACCCGCACCATGCATTGCTTGACAGACAAGTTTGACGAACTGCGTTCGATGGTTGCCGAGAGGGAACGGGATCGGTCGGTCGTGAAGCGAGACCCCGGGGCCGGTCTCAAGTGATTTCGAGAGTGCCCAAAAGATGGCTGTGTGGCAAACCACCACACCGATCGAAGGCTGGGGTGCACGGATGCGAGTAATGGCATCCGGTACGGCGTCGAGTCTCGCTCGCCTGCGATCACTGGCTGACAGGTGGTTCACCGGCCGATCGGTCAGGTCTTCCAACCAGAATCCGTCTTCCTTGAACCGATTGAGCCAGTATGGCTTTGATGCCCTGAGCTGGCTCGGACCAGCATCGTATAGGGCAAGCATCAGGCCACGGAACAGGTTGTCGGCCGAGAAGAGCGTGGTGAGTAGAAGAAGCGTTTCTCCGAGGCGTCCGGATCCGGTGGCGACTCTCCGACGAACAGGACCCGGATCTCCTCGGGCCGGTTCTGCTCCCGAAGGGAGTCGTACCAGGTCATGCTGGAACAACGACTGCGACGCTGAACCGCGCTCTCGTTACGGCGACGTAGAGGCGCTCCGGTGCTTTGAGCTTGGTCGGATCTCCGTCGTCAAAGAACCTCAGCATCGGCTTGGTTGGGAAGAGCAGCACTCGGTCATATGTACTGCCCTTCGCTACCCCAATGTTGCGCGCGGGCAGTCCCATGCACTCGAAGCGTCGACTGTCGCGCAACACGACGGGTCCGTAGGTTTCGAAGTACTCAAGGACGTCATCCTCTGAGATGAAGAAGACACCGTCGTGTCCAGTTGTGTCTGATTGCATCGACGTCGTGGCGGACAAGTCTGGATAGATCTTGTCCGCGAAGTCACAAATTTCCTGATTCGATCGGTGGTTCTCGTTGCGTTCCTCAACCGTGCACAGCTCGTCCCGTTCCGCCAGCCAGTCTTGGAATCCCGCGCCCTGGTACTTCTTGTTCTTCTGTCCAAGGTTCGTTGAGAGCGTGTGTTGGCGCGGGTCCCCGACAACGGTGACATTGCTCGCGGATTGAAACAGAAGATCAAGGACCTCGAGGTCGTAGCCGACGAGATCCTGAACCTCGTCCACGAAGATGTGTCGATAGACGCGCTCAAGTCGTTGCATCACAGCACCGTCTGTTTCGGCGTCCAGATGGTGGACGAACTCAGATACGCCATCTCGATACATCGCGTCTTTCGAGTCGAAGTAGTAGGAGACAATGTCACGCTTCCTCGCGAAGCGGTTACGCCGCCCCTTGAAGTTAAGGCCCTTGATCACTCCTGGCGATCCCGTGAGCGCACGTTGGCAAGGACGAGAGCACTGCGAGATGAGGAAGGCGAACCACCCCATGACCGATATGTTCGCAGGCAGAACCCCTACCTTGTCGTGGATCCGATTGATGATCTGGCGTTGGTTCTCTCGGGTGAAGGTCGTGATCAGAACGGGCTCGTCCTCGATGGCGAGCGCTGATTCGATGATCTGCTGCGTCTTGCGTGATCCAGCTGCGGCGATGACCGCGAGATTGTTATGCGACTGCTCCACGGATGTACTCCGGCATTTCGATGGTTTCGTCCGCCTCGAAGATCGCCAACGCCGATGCGGTCTTGTTGTCGAGCATGTATTTGACCAAGTCGTCGGCCGTTTCATATGTCTTGCCGAGGATCTGGTTGAGCACTTCGAGACTGTTCATCGCAACGAGCTGCGGTTCCAGCGTCCTTCGGTTCGGATCGTCAGCCACCCAGATGGATACATTCTCGTGATCGACGTAGTCCGCATACCGCGCCAGGACATCATCGACCGGCTTCCCGTCGTTATCCGTCACGACGCTCACGTCACAACCCAGCTCCACGGCGAGGTCGAGGAATCGCTTGAACGACAGGCCGCGGACGTTGATCACATCAATGCCGTCCTCAATCGGAAGGCAACCGTGGGTATCGACGTACGCCCGTTGAACGACCAGTTCGTCAGACGGGCCTTCTACAAGGATCGCTCGCTTGGCGAGCACAAGACGCAAGGTGTCGTATCCCGACAGCTTCTTGAAGTACTCGGTGGTGTCAGCGGGAAGATCCGTGATCCGGGCCGCGGCCTTTTCAGTAAGGAGTACGAGACGGTCCAACCCCAGCTTGTTGAGAACAAACGAGCTATGCGTGGCGATGATCACCTGTTTTCCTTCACACTGCGCCTCGATCTTGGAGATGAGACGGCGCATCGATGAGAAGGACAGGTGGTTCTCAGGCTCCTCGATCAGGACGATGTGCGCGTCCTCGGCCTTTCGCCCTATCGCCAACAGGGTCTTCACGGCATTCTGCTCACCCTTGCCGATAAAGGGAAACGGAAGCTCATCAAGGTGTGGCACAAGACTGCTCTCCCAGGTGAATCTCCGCGAGATGTCAATCGAAAGGGTAAGTTCCTTGTCCGTCACGTCCCCGTCTTCCCCCGAGAGTTTCTCGTTGATCGCTTCGACCGACGGGTTCTTGGTGAACTCCTCCCGAAGGCTCCGATACGCCCGCGACAGCTCAACGCGCTCGCTCGGGTCCAGGTGTGTATGGATGATTTGTTGGAGGTGGTGGTCCGCTCCGCTCTGCAGTCGGATGGTGGTCGGGTCGATCACAGATGCGGTTGCCGGGATGCTGCGTGCGGTCACAGCGTTTCCGGAGAAGCCCAGCCAGTCGACTCGGTAGTACTCAGTCGGCACGAGGTAGACCTGATCGGGTTGACTCGCGAATGCCTGGTACTCGGCAAGGTACTCCGGATTCAGGTACCCCCAAATGCGAACCCCACATGCATCCTTGTCGAGCAGGTTGTCCCTACCTCGGAGGATCTCTGTGTCGTCCGATGCCTCCAAGAAGAGATCAATAATCACCTCGGGCGGTGCCGGAATGGATCCATCGGCGTCGTGAAGGGCCTGGACGTACTCGGCGGTGGCCCCCTGGTTCACAAGGAACGGAGAGAAATCCTGAGAGAGCGGCCAACCTTGGACCCGACCGGTCAGGGCAAGATTGATTGCCTCAAGGAGCGACGACTTCCCGGAGTCATTGTCTCCGACAACGATGTTCATTCCCGACTCGAAGTCGAGGTGGAACTCCTTGAACCGCCGATAGTTCTGAATTGCGATCTTCTGAATCATTGGATCCACGCGTTTCGTAGTTAAGTGATGGGCCGTCGTGGCAGCGAGGGTCCACCCGTGACCTGAATAGCATGTCGCGTCGCTGGACGCAACGACCCAAGGCTGCCGTGCGGTTGATCAGATGTCGCCCTGAAGGATCCAAACGTGTCCCTCGTGATCTCGACCACAACCACAACCACATCCGTCAACAGATGGCTGTTGAGCCGTGAGAAGCGCGCTGCCAACGAGTCGCGGCCGACGGGCGCGTCGATCGCGGCGTGGTAAGACTCGTAGAGCAGCTACTCGATGTTGTCAACGGTGCTCGACAGCGCGGGTCCTCAACCAGAGCAAGGCACGTTGCTTCGATCGCGGAAGCTCTGGGCCGCTCTTGGGCCGCACCTGGGCCGCAACAGGGGTGAAGACATGAGAAATGATGCGAGACGATGAGAGGCGAAAACTCAAGCCCTGTAAGGCTTTCCGCCGTTTTCCCTTGGTAGGCACGACCCCCGAAATCGGTTTAGGAAGCCGGTGCTCTATCGCCTGAGCTACGAGGGCGTCTCGGTGGCTCAACCCCGAGGGTTTGGAACTCATCGAGGTAGGGACGGCTCAGTTGTGTCCACAGGCGCTGCCGCGGGAAGGTCCACACGATGGGGGCGGCCGCCGCTGGAGGGCTGTTGGGGCAGGGGGGTGTTGTCTCCCGGAGGTTTGCATCGAAGGTTCGCATGAATCGGTTGAGATGTAACGCATAGGTGACTAGAGTAGTAAGCGTTACAT
>JAADIG010000034.1 GCA_013151445.1 Actinomycetota bacterium | reverse complement strand
CAAGCGCGGATTCGGGGACCGCCAAGTTGATGGTGCCGCTGGTGGTCGCGGGGGTGATTGGTGATGTCATGGATGCAGCCTATCCGATGACGTCCTCGATCCAGACGCCGTCGGGATGACGCCGCACCGCCGCGAGGTCGGTGGGCGAATCGAGGTCAATACTGAGATTCGGAGACACGAGACCCGGTGGCAAGCGGCTAGGTCTGTCGACGTTGTAGTCATGCGGGGAACTTGGCATGAGTGTGCCAGGTCTTGGCGCGGACAGGCACGCACTCGATTGATACGTTGAGACAGTCGAGGTTCGATGGCAACGGGATGCCGGTAACTCCCACACGGCGGGTTTCATCGGGAACGTTATCTCGCCGGCCCAGGCCACGAGTCTTGGACGACGAGACACAAATACAAACGATCGAGAACTTGGAGGCACAGCGATGCGATTACTGAGAGTACTGGTGGTTCTGGCGGTCTTTTCGTCGGCCGCTTTTGTCGCCCTCAACGTGACGCCGACCGGCGCGGCGGAGTACACATGGAACACCTATCCGACAAACGGTTACAAGATCTACTTGTCGCCGTCGAGCCAGAACAGCCAAGGCTGCAATGGCTACGTGGAGAAGTTCGGGGCGCGTGATATCGGGTACGAAGCCGCGGCGGGGTACGGCAACGACCTTGTTGCTCGCGGCTACTACGTCAAGCTCGGCAGCATCAGTTCAAGTATCGGCACCCGGATGCGGGAATCGCGGGACTGGAACGCCCGGATGCATATCGCGATCCACACCAATGCCGGCGCAACGGCATGTAGTAGCAGCCGGGTAGCGTCGAACGCCGGTACGTGGACGATCTATGAACCCTCCAGCAGCTCGAATGCGACGAAAGCGCTCGCCGACCACATGCGCTACTACGTCGCAGGTGCCAGCCCCGGTACGAACGACATCGCGTGCAGACACAACACGTCGTGCACGACCTACATCAGCGAGATGTATACGGATGTCCCGTATGTCGCGTATTACGAGATGGAGTTCCATGATTGGCCGACCGGTGTCAGCTTCATACGGTCGGCGACGTGGCAGTGGCGGATCGGATGGGCGGTCGACAAATGGTTCGGGTACCCGCCAAACATGTATTGAGAGGAGTGGATCACATGTCAACGAAGAAGATACTCATTGTGGCGGCAGTGCTGGGACTTGTATTCGGCTCCGTTGTGGCGGTGAGCGCCGCAGCGCCTGGTCCGACTCAGCTTCCCATGGCTCAGTACCTGGGTTTCGGACACAACATCGAGATCGAGAACGACATCTACCTGGCGGAAGAGGCAGCTCGCGAGACCATCGTGGAGGAATGCATGCAGGCCGCAGGTTTTCCCTATTGGCCTGAGCCTGATGGCGGTGTGGTGGTCGTGAAGAGGGATAGGCCCGCTCGCGGCATCGGACTTGCCGAGAGTCTACGAGATGACCCGGCTCCTGTTGGGCGAAGGGATCTGAGCCGCACCGATTCCTATGTCGAGCGGCTCGAGTCGGGTGAACGAGATCTCTATCTCACTGCGTTGCACGGGGAGGACTGGGACAGTGTGTCCCAAAGCCCGGAGGCGTTCTCGGGGAGCTGCAAAGCGAAGGCATTCGATGAGGTCACGACATTGGCGCAAGCCATGCGGCCACTCCGGGACACCTACGCGACCCAGGTCGAGGACCAGATCCCCCGGCAGCCCGGGGTTCTCGCGGCGACGAAGGAATGGTCCGGTTGCATGTCCGGCGCCGGTTACGACTATGAACGGCCCGCCGACATGTTCGGTAGCCTCGACGATAAGGCGGCTGACCTGATTACAGCTTGGGGTAGCGTTATACCCGGCGATAAGATTGACGCACTCGAAGAAATCGAGGTGGCGACCATCGACGCATACGAGCGCTGCAACGACGGCATGGTAACGGCCCTTTTTGCGGCACGCACCGAACTAGAGCAGGAGTTCATCGAGATCTACCGGAACGATCTTGACGTGTTGCGTCGCGACAAGTGGGTCGGAGCGGGCCGGCCGTGACCGCGAATCCCCGCGACAGGTGCGATCCCGGACGACGAACCAGGCGGGGTCATCTCTGTCGGCGTGCCTTCAATCGTTGGGTTCTGCTCGCTCTTGCGGCGGCCGTATCGGTTGTGTTGGCGGGTTGTACAAGCGAGTCGTCGGCTAGCTCGACAACGTTGCCCGTTCTCGAACCTTCCGTTACGGTGCCGGTGGTGTCAACATCGACGACCACGTCCACGACCACGACAGGCGCACCGTCAACGTCAACCACGGAGACAACGGAACCGACGGACACGATCGACAACGGTGGGGTCTCGGTGTTGGGTCGGGGGGCGCCGACCACGCCTCTCTGGAAACTCGCTCACCAGGTGGCGAACGCGATGGACGGAATCGATGACAGAAACGTCGAAGGCCAGGGTGAGACCACTAACTTTGTGGAAGAAGCCGCTTTTGTCTATCGGAGTGACTCTCTCTACGATGTGTGGCTTTTCTTCAACCCGCCAGACGAAGAATCTGCGTTCTTCAGTGGTGAGCCGTTGATCGAGGTCGCCACCGAGGACAGTGCCGTGGGCCCGGTCGTGTTTTACAAGGCACGCGCCGGGTCCGAATCCATTGCTCCGGCGGCCGCAAGGGTGTTGGTCTGTGATGACACGGTTCAGCTCTGGGTCTTGGGATCGACCTCGCCTGTTGATGTGCGTGACGAGGTGGTAGCGGTCGCAAGTTTCGTTGACTGCACATCCATGGACAGCTAGGGGCCATCATGCAACGTAGGGATTCAGCAATGACGTGGGCAAGATCAGCATTGTTCGTCGTGATGCTGGTGTTGCTCGGAGCGGCATGCTCGCAGTCTCCTAGCGGTAGCGAAGGTTTCACCACGTCGACAACGTTGCCCGTTCTCGAGCCTTCCGTTACGGTGTCCGTGGTGTCAACATCGACGTCCACGACAGATGCACCGTCTACGTCAACCACGGAGACAACCGAGCCGACGGGGATCGGCGACACGAGCGAGGTCTCGAGCCGGTTCCGGGGTCTTCCGTCTACGCCGCTGTGGAAGTTCGCCGAGCACTTGGCGATTGCGATGGACGGGATCGATGGCAGAGACGGCGTAGGCCCAGGTGAAACTACCGACTTTGTTGAGGAGGCCGCTCTCGTTTACCGGAGGAGCGAGAGTCGCGAACTCTACGATGTGTGGCTTTTCTTCAACCCGCCAGACGAAGGATCTACGTTCTTCAGTGGTGAACCGTTGATCGAGGTCGCCACCGAAGACAGTGTTGTTGGCCCGGTCGTGGTGTACAAGGCCCGCGCCGGGTCCGAGTCCATTGCTCCGGCGGCCGCAAGGGTGTTGGTCTGTGATGACACGGTTCAGCTCTGGGTCTTAGGAGAGTTTCCCCGCGAGACGCGCGATGAGGTGGTAGCGGTCGCAGGTTTTGTTGACTGCACGTCCATGGATAGTTAGGGGAGCGTCTCACCGCGACACTTCCACACTCTCAGGCATCACCCCGGCATCGGCGCCCCTCTATCCCATCTCTCTCGAGGTGCTACCGAACTTTGAGCTGTTGTTGCTGGTGTCGCCCTTATTGGTCAGGAACGGGTCATGCGCAGGTTCGTGCGGCCCTGTCTCGCTAGGGTCGGGTTCGTGTTATGGTCGCTGTGACGAGACGGAATCGACGGTACCGAAGAGAAGGGGTACCGGGGGAGCGTATCAATGGGGGCGCACGGCGCCACACAGGCTCATGTTGCGATCGTGGACCCGTGCGAGGTCTTTGTTCACGGGCTGACCGACGTTCTCACGCGTGCAGACATCGTTGTCGAAGAGACAGAGGATCTTGATCGGTGGGTTTCCGGCAAGGATCGCAGAGGACTGGTGTTCGGCGTCGCGAGTTCGCGGGATCTGGGGCGGATCGCCGAACTGCGTGAGAAGGCCGCGAACCTGCCCGTTGTCGGCGTCGTCAGTTCGACTAGCCGGCTTGCTTTGGCTGCCGCTCTGGCCTCGGGGGCTACCACGGCGCTCGCGCGTGAATCAGACCCGGGTCGGTATGTCGCTGTGGTTGCCGCGGCTTTGCAGGGGTACAGTCTGTTGCCGTCCGGGGTGGTCCGCGACCTGGGGTCGTTGCAGGCTCAGATCAGGCGACCGGATCTATCGGAGGATGAGGCGACCATTCTGGAGAGCCTGGTGTGCGGCGAGACGATCGGACGCTTGGCGTCGCGGCTGAACTACTCTCATCGAGAAGCGGCTCGGAGAGTGACAGAACTTTCCTTGCGGATCGGCGCTAAGAACCGTGCGGGCGCTATCGCCAAAGCCGCCATCTGGGGGTTTGCACCGGACGGTGCTCACGAGTTAGACCTCCCCGCCTTGACTCAGCTAGACGTGCTTCTCCAATCCTCGAATGAACACGAGGCATTGACGAAAACGAGTTGAAACTGCAAGATGACTGTCTGCTCCGATCAAAGACCGGTCAGTGTCCTTGGGAGCGCGGCGACGCTGTCATGGTGACGATATAGACCGTGGACCGCAGGTTGATAGAGGCGGGAGTGATTGGTAAAGGGATGGATGCAGCCTATCGGATGACGTCCTCGATCCAGACGCCATCGGGGTGGTTTCGAACCGCAGCAAGATCCACGGGTGAGTCGAGGTCGATGCTGAGGTTCGGCGATACCAGCACATCGGCGAGTGGCATCTGTCGGTGGTGGAGCGCAAACGACCCCGGGCCGTAACAGAAGCTGACGACCGGGCCGCTCAGGAGGTTGGTGCCGCCGTCTTTGGACGGCACGATCACGCCGTGGTGGGTGGTGTCTGCTGCATCAAGTGCGTTCTCTGCATTTGTCGCGTTTATCAGCGGTAAATCGGCGTGGACCGCAACCCAACGTGAGAAGTCGATCGTCGCCGTCGCGCGGCCAACCGCCACCGCACCGTTGA
>JAADIG010000102.1 GCA_013151445.1 Actinomycetota bacterium | reverse complement strand
GGTTGCTCGCAGGTTAATAGTGATGAGTTGTTTTATGCGGCGGGCGATGAGAAGTTTGACCTCCAGCAGGAGGCGTTTGAGCGTTTCAACGCCGATCCGCGTTATATCGAGCTTCAGGATACGTGGTTGCGGTGTATGGCGGCCGAGGGATACAACTTTCGGGACCGGTTCGCCAGTATTGCGGAGTCGTTTCAGCCCCGGATAAATGAGCTGTTGGAGAACTATGACGCGGCTGCGGTTGCGGAACTGCGCGCCGAGGAGATCGAGATCGTGACCGTGGACATTGCGTGTGTCACACCGCTTGCGGATAATCTCCAAGAACTCGCCGCCGAGCACGAAAAGCAGCTCGTTGAGGACGCTGCGGGCCTGTTCGTTAAGTTCGCCGAACTGAAGGAGCGTTACGGCTCTCGGTAGTCGGCGATATCGGCACAGGGAACCTCCGGAAACAATGCACGGTTTCACAAGTCCTTCACAGCCGTTGGGTAGTCTTTGCGGTGATGGGAAATCCGATTGCCCGAGGCACAACGTTCCGGGTGGGATAAGATGGATACGTTCGACGATAATCGAGACTCCGTAAGGGGACACCTGGAGGTAGCGTTGTGAAACGTTTGGTTGTATTGAGCGCGTTCCTTGTCCTGGTCGCTGCATGTGGCGGGACAACCAAGGACACCACGGATCCTGGGGCAAACCCAGGTGAGAGTGGGACATCGAGTTCGGTCCCGGCGGACGGTGCGCCGCTCACGTTGACGGACTTCATTCCCGGTTTCAACCCGGATCAGTTCAGCGATACGGACTTCCGGGCACAGGAACTCAAGATCCAGGAGCAGGTGGCTGCATGCATGGCCACCGAGGGATTCCAGTACATCCCGTTCGTGCAGAGCGACATCGGTGGTGGTTTGAGTCGAGAAGACTTCGGTGGGTTGGAGTACGCCAAGGAGTACGGTCTTGGCATAAGTACCTACATACTCCAGGAACAAGGCCGCAACCAAACAGAAGAAGACTTCAAGAACCAGGACCCCAACCAGCCCATCATTGATGCAATGACGGAAAGCGAGCGTGAGGAATACTTCCGGCTCCTCTACGGCGGCGAGCCACAGATCATTGTCGACACGCCGCAGTCCGAGATCGAAGCGATGTCACCCGAAGAACGGGACCAATTCTTTAGCGAGGCGTACGACAATTGGCAACCTGAGGGCTGTTTCTACGAAGCCCAGACAGAGGCGTTCAATCAGGGAGCAGCCGAGGCGTTCTACGAGGAATTCGGGGATCGGCTCTCCACCATTTTCATGAGGGTCGAGTCGGATCCAAGGATCGTCGATGCAAACAAACAGTGGGCCGTTTGCATGACGGAGAAGGGTCAGGACTTCCGCGATCCGCAGGCGATGTATGAATACTTCGATTCGAAGGTGAACGAGGTGATGGGGTGGTCGTTCAGCCAGGAGTCCGAGGGTGGGGGAGTCACAGGCACCACCTTCGTGGAGGAGGACCCGGGAGACGGAGGGTTCGGGAACTACGACAAGGAAGCACTCCAGGCCATCATGGACGAGGAAATCACTGCGGCGGTTGCGAACGTCGAATGTTCCGAAGACATGCAGAAAACCTTCGAAACGGTGTACAAGGATCTCGAGCAACAGTTTGTCACCGAGAACCTGGCGGATCTGCAGCAGTTTAAGGATGAGAACTCTTGAAACATGCTCCGCGGGTTCCTTCGCCATCGATCTGTTTGTCGCGGAGTAGCTAAGTGAGTCGTCGCGTACGCCTTGTTATTGCGCTTCTGGTTGTCGTGCTGGCTGCGGGGGGCGGATGGCTTGCAGGGGCGCGGATCAAGTCCCCGGCCCAGGTCGCCGCCGAGACTGAACCACCGCAGGCCTCACTTATCACGGTTCCCGTCCAACGTATGGTGATCGCAAACGATGTCGTCACGAGAGGGTCGGTGCGTTTCGACACGCCGGAATCGATCGCAACACCGCTGCTCGCCACCCCTGAGTTCGCACCCGTCGTGACCAAGGTGGCCAAAGTCGGAGACGAACTGGTAGAGGGCGCCGTCCTGTTCGAACTTGCGGGACGACCGACGTTTGCGCTCCAGGGTGACCTGCCGCTATTCCGTACCGTGCGTCCGCGGGATGAGGGCGAGGATATCCGGCAGCTCCAGACAGCTCTCGCAAGGCTCGGGTTCGACCCCGGCGTGATTGACGGGGTGTACGGACCTGCGACCGAGGATGCGGTCCGGCAGTTCTACGAGACTGCCGGCTACGAACCGCTGCCGACCGACGAACAGGTTCAGGCACAGGTCGACGCAGCATCAGACATCGTCGAGAACGCCCGCGAGATCTATCACGAAGCCAAGGACCGTCGGACCGCTGCAACGGTCGCGCAAAAGAATCTCACCTCGGCATCCGAGGCATTGAGCGAAGCCCAGGCCGCTCTCGTGGTGGCGCAAGATCGACTGGCTGCGGCGCAAGCCGGTACCCATCCAGACACGGGCCAGCCGCCGACACCCGAAGAGATGGTTGTTCTGGCGGATGATGTGGATGCCGCGACGGTGACTGTTTCGGCGACCGAGGCGGCATTCAACGTTGCTCTCGATGAAGCCAACATGCTCGGTCCACCTCAAGACATTGCGCCAGAGTTGAGGGCGCTCAATGATGCCCAGGAGGATCTCGCCAAGGCCCGTGCGGATATCGGTTCGCCGGTTCCCGAAGGAGAATTCCTCTTCTTCAGTGCCTTTCCGCTGCGTATCGATTTTGTGGGGTTTCAACGCGGTGATGTTGCGTCTGGGGAGATGATGAGGGTCTCGGGATCACGACTGGCGATCGACTCTTCAGTTTCGATTGAGGAGGGCGATCTCATCGCCGTGGGAGACCGTGTCCAGATCGAGCTCACCCGTCTGGGTATCGAACTGGCGGGGACAGTGTCCTTCAAGGCCGACCGTCCCGGAACCAACAATCTCGGACCCGACAAGATCTACATTGAGATACTCCCGGATGAGGTCCGTGCCGACCTCAACAACACCAACGTGAAGATCACGATCCCCGTCGCGACCCGCTCCTCCGGTGGAGCGGTACTAGCGGTTCCTGTGGCAGCACTGTCGCAAACCGGGGGCGGGGACACCGTGGTCACCGTCGAGGACGCCGACGGGTCCACTCGCGTGGTCGCGGTCCTTCCGGGTCTCGCGACGGCGGGTGGAATGGTCGAAATCACGTCTATCGATGGAGAACTCGCTGAGGGTGACCGCGTGGTTGTCGGGTTCCAGGACGCATCGGATGCTGAGGACTCCATTAGCGACCAACCCGACACATGAGTGCAGTCGTCGAGCTAGAGGACGTGTCAAAGACGTTTCCCGGATCCCCGCCCGTGGAAGCGGTACGAAACGCCGACCTCCGCGTTGATGATGGCGACTATGTTGCGATCGTCGGCCCCTCGGGTTCGGGGAAGTCGACCCTGCTGAACATCCTGGGCTGTCTCGACACCCCCACCTCAGGGGTCTATCGGTTGCGGGGCATCGACGTCGGTTCGCTGAGCGACGTGCGTCGGACGTCTTTGCGGGGCGGTGAGGTCGGTTTCGTGTTCCAGGCGTTCCACTTGCTGGCGTACCGTACGGTGCTTGAGAACGTGATGACCGCTCTCGTGTACAACCGGACGCCTCGTCACGAGCGCAAGAGTCGGGCGACCGCGGCGCTCGAACGCGTCGGATTGGGTCACCGCATGGGATTCACGCCCCGCAAGTTGTCCGGAGGTGAGCGGCAGCGGGTCGCGATCGCACGTGCGATTGTGGCGAAGCCGAGCGTGCTGCTGTGCGATGAACCGACGGGGAACCTCGATAGTGGAACAACAGCATCGCTGCTCGACCTCTTTGATGAGCTTCGCACAGACGGGTTGACGCTGATGGTCATCACCCACGATGAATCGGTGAGCCGTCGCGCCGACCGCCGTGTCGATATCACAGACGGGGTGCTCACAGAGGAAAACGAACGATGAGCGGCGACAGCCCACGGGTGGCGCCACACAAGATTGTTCGGTCCCGGATGTCGCTGCATGATCTTGCTACCGAGTCCCTTGCCGGCATGCTCGCCCGTCCGGGGAGGACCCTTCTCACTGTGCTCGGCACCGTTCTCGGAGTCGCCGCCCTGGTGGCGACCCTGGGTCTCGCGAAGACCGCCGGGAACCAGTTCGTGTCGGCCTTCGATGCCTTTTCGGCGACATCGGTCTCGATTTCGAATCGCAGCAACCCGGGTGGTGGAGGCCAGAACGGGCGCAACGTTTCGGTGATCCCATGGGATGCTGAAGATCGCCTCACGCGCCTCAATGGCGTTGTCGCGGCCGGGACGCTGACTCGCGTGGACACCCGGAGCAGCCTGGTCAGCTCGGTGCCGATCAACGACCCTCTCGGTCAGTCCGAGTTCGTTATTGATGTGCTCGCAACCTCACCAGGTCTGTTCGAGACGATCCGCGCGACGCTGGCCACAGGCCGGTTCTATGACGCCGGGCACAGCGAACGGGCCGAACCCGTTGCGATCCTTGGCCCGGGAGCCGCGGCGCGCCTCAATATCAACCGGGTCGATCAGCAACCGGCGATTTTCGTCGGCGATACCACCCTGGTCGTGATCGGCATACTCGCAGACGTCGCCAGGGAACCATCACTGCTCGACGCCATCATCATCCCCGACGGCACAGCTCGACAACTGTTCCGCACGGAGGCGCCGGCCGAAGTATTCGTTCGCACCGAGGTTGGAGCTGCGACCCTCATTGGGGGGCAGGCCGCTTTGGCCCTTGCTCCGAACCAACCGGAACGGCTCCGCGTCTCAGTGCCACCTGAACCGACAGCCGTAAAGGAACGCACCGAATCCGATGTGAACACGTTGTTCCTCGCACTGGGGGCGGTGTCGTTGCTCGCCGGGGCTATCGGGATCGCAAACGTCACGCTTGTGTCGGTTTTGGAGCGGGTCGGGGAAATCGGCTTGCGTCGGGCGGTAGGCGCCACCCGACGTCACATCGCCGCACAGTTCCTGGTCGAGTCCGCAGCGATGGGGTTCGTCGGCGGCATCATCGGTGCATCGGCGGGCGTGTTGGTCATTGTTGCGGTCTCGGCGAACAAACAATGGACACCGGTGCTCGACGCCGCGGT
>JAADIG010000147.1 GCA_013151445.1 Actinomycetota bacterium | reverse complement strand
TCTTCCAATCCTGCGCCCGTAGCTCAATTTGGATAGAGCGTCTGACTACGGATCAGAAGGTTGGGGGTTCGAGTCCCTCCGGGCGTGCCACGAATGTCCTTGCGCGGCAGGGCCTTCACATGTTTCGTCTTCGTCGGTGGGATCCTCTCGGGGCGACCTTTGGGAGCCATTCGCCCTGCTCAGACACGTATCGACCGTCGACGACTTCGTGTATGACACACACAATATGCGCCGCTATGGCCGGTTTGTGTATGGGGGCGCTATCGAGCAGATCACATGCACATCTAGTGATCGGGGTAGTGCAAGAATCAGGCGATGCACCTGGTCGTCGTTCTCTGGCCCTTACTGTCTGATCCTGGAGAGGGCGCGCATGGCTGAGCTCGACCTGGTTGCGACCGTTCGGGTGACTCCGACGGCCCCTTTCCACTTCGACGGGACGCTGTTCAAGCCGGATCATTTCCCTTCCCCCGACACCACGTGGGAGCCGGGAACTCGATGGCAGACGATGCTTTGGAAGGGGGACGCTCTGGGCCTCGTCATCATGGACGAGGGCGAGCCCGACCATCCCGCATTGAGAGTCGACATCTACGCGACCCGGCCTCTCGATGATGAGTCAGTGGACTCGCTCGTGGCCGAGCTTCGCTACCGACTCAATCTCGACTTCGACCCGGATGACTTCTACTTGCGGTTCAGCCGAGACCCCGTCCTCGGCCCGGTCCTCGAACGGTGGCGAGGACTTCGACCCGCCCACACCGGGTCGCTGTACGAGTACCTGATGATCGGGATCGTGTTGCAGAACACGACCGTTCGCCGCTCGATCCAGATGCTGCGGGCGCTCCTCGAAGCCCACGGCGAGCTACTCCAGTTCGATGGCCAGCGGCTCTGGTGCTTCTGGCCTCCCGGTGGCCTGACGAGTGTCTCCGACGATGAGCTCCGAGCCTTGAAGGTGGGCTATCGGGCCAAGTCGATCAAGCGGATCGACGACGCATTCGCTGCGGAGCAGGTCAACGAGTTCCAACTGCGCCACTGCGACGGCAACGAGCAGCGGAAGGCGCTGCTCGCACTCTACGGAGTGGGACCGGCAACCGTCGTGTACGTGCTCACCGACGTGTACCACCAGTGGAATGCTCTCGACCACATCTCGCCGTGGGAGCAGAAGATCTACTCCCGAATCCTGTTCGACACCGATCCCGACGACCCTGTGCCCGTTGAGCAGTTGCTCGCCCGGATCGCCCAATGGGTGCCATACCGGGCCCTCGCCGTCCACTACCTATGGGAAGACCTCTGGTGGCAACACACCAACACGCCCCTCCCGTGGCTCACCACACTCATCCGTAGCTGAGAGCGAGCCTCGACCGCCGGTCGCGTCTCCTCTGGAGACTGCCACAAGACCGCCCAGAACAACACGACCCGCTCCCGATCGGACGCTCGGTGCCGCGCACCGAAGCGGTATTCAGCGCTAGCGCACCAACGTCTGGAAGGCCCTGAGGGAGACACAGCTCGGCCTCCGTTCCCGTCTTGGGAGCCAAGTTGGGAGCCATTCGCGGTGGACGGCTGTGGGATCGAAAGCTCTCCGTTCCAGGCTGTGTGGACGGCTGTGGACACTGGTGGACACTGCTTGGAGATCCACGGATCAGAGGTTGGGGGTTCGAGTCCCTCCGGGCGTGCTGCTGAAATCCCCGGTGATTGCGGGGGCTTCTGTCACCTCCCGCCGAAGTCGATTCCCTGGGGACGCTCGTTGGGCCGCGGCTGGGCCGCGAGGTTTCGGGTCCGGAGGTCATCGAGCTATCTGGCGAGTGCATCGACGTCGGAGGGGAACGGGTGGGCGGCAGGCTGGATGGCGTCGCTATCACCCAGCTCGCGCTGGTCGGCTACGCCTCTTGGGATCGACGGAGTACCGGTCACGGGAGAACCCCTCGATCTGCCACACGAAGAGAAGAGGTTCCCAGGGGCGCGTTCGCCCTATAGAGTTGCATCATGCTTCAGCCGATCATCAGCCGACTTCTTCGCCTGTAGGGCGAGCCGAACCGCAGCTCGCTCTTCGACCTCCTGTGCCATCCGGCTAGGAGGTTCTCTCAATCCCGATCCAAGGAGCCGACCCATGTCAGGCCCATCGAAACCTCGAACGGAGGGACCGCTCTCATGCCGGTGCCCTACGACGTACGACAAGTCGAGGAGCGCTGGCGCCAGCGCTGGGAAGCCGAAGGAGTAGGGAGCGTCGATCTCGACGCGGTCGACCCATCGGACGTCTTCTACAACCTGGCCGAATTCCCCTATCCCTCTGCCGAGGGCTTGCACGTCGGACACGTCTTCCGATACGCCGGCGTCGACGTGTACGGCCGATACCAGCGCATGGCGGGCAAACACGTGTTCCAGCCAATCGGCTTCGACGCCTTTGGGATCCACACAGAGAACTACGCGCTCAAGGTCGGCGAGCACCCGAGCTCGCTGACGGCCCGCACCACGGCCCGATTCCGTCGGCAACTGGAACGGATCGGCGCGGCGTGGGACTGGTCGAGGATGATCGACACGAGCCACCCCGAGTACTACCGATGGACCCAGTGGATCCTGGTGCGATTGTTCGAAGCTGGGCTCCTCTACCGGGCCGAAGCGCCGGTGATCTGGTGCCCGTCGTGCCTGACCGTGCTGGCACAGGAGCAGACCGAGCGAGACGGTGCCGTCTGTGAGCGTTGCGAGAGCGCAGTCACCCAGCGAGCCATGACCCAGTGGTTCCTGCGCATCACCGACTACGCCGATCGGCTGCTGGCCGGACTCGACGATCTGGATTGGCCTGAGCGGGCGAAGCGGCTCCAGCGGCAATGGATCGGCCGATCTGAAGGCAGAGAGATCACTTTCGGCGATCTCACCGTGTTCACGACCCGGCCAGACACGCTGCCGGCGGTGACGTTCCTCGCCGTTCCTCCCGGTCATCCAGCGGCCGGGGACACCCGCCCCCACCCGATCACGGGAGCGTCGATCCCCGTCTACGAAGCGGACTATGTCGTCGAGGCCTATGGGACCGGAGCCGTGATGGGGGTCCCCGCCCACGACGAACGAGACCGCCGCTTCGCGGAAGAGCATGCGATCCCGATCTCGGACGCAGACCTTCTCGAACCTTCGGCTGCCGCCTCCGTCGGAGCGCCCGCGACCAGGTACCGCCTTCGAGACTGGCTCATCTCCCGGCAGCGGTACTGGGGTCCGCCGATCCCGATCGTCCACTGTCGCGACTGTGGTGCGGTGGCGGTCCCCGAGGACGAGCTTCCGGTGCTGCTGCCAGAGGTCGATGAGTTCAGGCCCACCGGCACTGGGCAGTCGCCCCTCACCGCCGCCCACGGCTGGGTCAACACGTCATGTCCGCAGTGTGGCGGTCCGGCGCGGCGCGATACGGATGTCAGTGACACCTTCGTGGACTCGGCGTGGTACTTCCTTCGCTACCCGTCGACCGAATACAACGATCGGGCGTGGGACCCGGACCGCACCGCGAAGGTGCTGCCCGTCGACTTCTACGCTGGAGGTCCCGAGCACGTCCAGCGCCACCACCTGTACGCCCGATTCGTCACGATGGCACTCCATGATCTCGGGTTGGTGCCCTTCGAGGAGCCGTTCCCACGCATCCGCATCGGCGGAATGATCGTGAAGGATGGCGCCAAGATGTCCAAGAGCCGAGGCAACGTCGTGACACCCGACGACTACATCGACACCGTGGGCTCCGACGCGCTGAGATGCGGGCTGCTGTTCTCGGCACCGTGGGAACAGGGAGGGGACTTCACCGATGCCGCCATCGCAGGCATCGAGCGCTTCTTCGCCAAGTCATGGAAGACGATCACGGGACCGGATGGCGACCCAGCCGACGAGCTAGCTATGGCGCGGTCCATCCATGCCGTCACCGAAGCCATCGAACGTCTGGCCTTCAATGTCGCCATCGCCCGTCTGATGGAGCTGCTTTCGGAGGTGGGTTCGCCTGCCTCGAAGCGGATCTTCGTGCGACTGCTGGCACCGTTCGCACCGCATCTCGCCGAGGAGCTCTGGCATCGCCTCGGCGAGCCGTTCTCTGTGCATACCCAGCCATGGCCGCAGTATGACGGACGACTGCTCGAAGACGAGGAGGTGGAGATCGTGGTCCAGGTTGATGGCAAGGTTCGGGGTACGATCACCGTGCCGCGAGATGCGCCCGAACCAGATGTCTGCGAGATCGCGAGGCGTGACGTGGAAGCGCTAGGGACAGATGATTCCCGTGTTGTCTACGTACCAGGCCGCGTCGTGAACTTCGTGACCGGGAGCGATGGATGAGGCCCATGACCAGAAACGCCTGAGCTACCTGAGATGGCGCGTTTCTGCACCCCCCGTGACATGTCCCGCGCCATGTGTGGGCCGTCGCGGAACCTTGCGTCTCCGTTGCACACCGTTGGGCAGCGCCCTCGTTGGGAGCCAAGTTGGGAGCCATTCGCTGTGGATGGCTGTGGACAGGTGTGGACTCCTGTGGAATTGAAAGCCTTTCCCTTCGGGCTGTGTGAACGGCTGTGGACGCCCACGGACACGCCTTGGAGATCTACGGATCAGAAGGTTGGGGGTTCGAGTCCCTCCGGGCGTGCTGCTGAGACCCCTGCTATGGCGGGGTTTCTGTCATCTGCCGCCGTTTTCGATCTCCGGGGGCTCGTTGGTTCGCTACCGGGCCGTGAGCCCCGGCCCCGATGGCGAGGCCTGGAAGTGGAGCACTCGGGCCGGTGTCGGCACGGTCGGGATGGACTCTGTCGAGTGTGGCGGCGTAGCGCCAGAGGATCAGCTGTAGTCGGTCGTGAAGGTCCAGCGCCTCCGAACCTTGCGGTGCCATGTGTCGAGGATCTCGGAATCGCCGTCCACATTGATCGTCTCATCCCGGCCCCGGTTCCACACGACGAGGTACAGGTCCGATTGCCTGTCAGGCTCACTTGAGCGGGTACGTCATCGTGGATCGTCGCCACGCCGTCGGGGGTGAACGTGAGGTGCCAGTGGTCCTCCGTGTCCTGTGTGTGGAAGGCGATGGTCCAATCGTTCGGTGGTGAGACCTCCGAGATGATGGACAAGAACGCGTCGAGCGTCTCGTCGATCCCGTCGGTGGCGAACACCGGGTCGAAGGCCGGCGTGAACGTCGAAGCTCCTCCTGCCGCGTTCTGAGCGTCGAAGCGGTGGATGGCGATTTCGTGTGCCTGGCGTCGTGCCCACATCGCGAGCGGGGACGGTGCGGGGAGGAACGCGGGTATGTCGTCGGCGGGCGACGCCGCCTCGAGACAGCGGACGAGGTTGGTGTTCGTCTCGAGATACCAGTCGATCAGATCGTCGTCCTCCGGCCAGAAGACGGCCAGATTCGGCCAGGTCTCGGTGTGTTCTGAGATGTCGTCGGGAAACAGCTTCGTGGCGCGCTGTGAGATGACACCTGCAGCCCACAGATGGATCTCGCTCAGGTGCCGGACCAGGTCCCTCACGGTCCACCCGGGGCAGGTCTCGACGTCGGTGTCGAGGCCCGCCTGCCGGGCAGCGGCGGCGAAGAGCTGAGCCTCGCGTCCGACGGCGGCGATGTGTTCGCTGATCTCCATGGTGTTCTCCCATCTACCCGGGTG
>JAADIG010000144.1 GCA_013151445.1 Actinomycetota bacterium | reverse complement strand
GACTGCTCGTAGAAGGGATTGTCGCCGGAGCTGTGATCGGTAACATCGATGACCTGGTTCACTTCTGGAACCATGGCAACGATCGTCGTCTCGATCCCCTGCGACAGGGTCACTCCCGCAAGGCCACAGCCCTGGCAACCGCCGCCGAGACGGACATACGCGATACCCTCTTCGACCGCGACGAGGTCCACGACACCGCCGTGGGACGCAATCGCCGGGTTGATCTGGACCCGCAACACGTGAGCAACCTGTTCGGCAACAGGACCCGTCAGATCGGGTGGAGGTCCGTCGCCAACAATGGAGGGGGAAGGCGAATTCGGGTTGTTGATCACGAGACCTGGCTGCAACAGATTGCTCGACATGTCGAGCGAGGCACCAGTTAAGTTCTCGATGCTTCCTGGCGGAATTGCGACCTGGAGATCACCGTGTTGTTCGACGGTGTCATCGGGGTCGAGCTGGTCCACTAGCGTCATGTGCATGGCGTAGGTGAACTCGGTGCCCTTGGCACCAGAGATCGCCAACACAAGAGCGAGGTTTTCTGCGTCTGCTTCAGCGGATCGGATTTCGATCAGCTTCTCAAGCGCCTTGTCAGAGATCGTGAGGATGCGAGAATCAGTAGTCATGACGACAAGCCTATCACCGAGCGTGCACGAAGATTACACCGAGTCCACCGATGCTCCCCCGCGAGGGTCGAAGAAACCTCTCGCCATCCTCGTCGTCCCACCCGGTAGCTACAGAACAGCAGATTTCGTGTCGGCCGCAAGCGACCTGCGGGTCGACCTCGTGATCGCATCAGAGGGCGATCTCCCCATGAGCGGTCTTGGTAAGTCGCGCTCAATCACGATCGACTGTATGCGCCCCGAATGGTCTGCGTCGCGAGTCGCAAAACACAAACCCACCCCCGATGTTGTCATCGCAGCTGATGACGGAGGGGTCGAGGTCGCCGCGATGGCGTCCGACATGCTCGGCACACCAAGTAACTCGATCGCAGCCGTCGCAGCCACCAGGGACAAGGCCCACATGCGTGGTCTCCTCGCCAACTCGAACGTCGCCCAACCCGAGTTTCGTTTGGCGCGGCCCGGTCAGGTTGCCGCCGCAGCCTCGGCGATCGGATACCCATGCGTGGTGAAACCCCGCGGCCTGTCGGCAAGCCGAGGTGTCATCCGGGTCGACACCGTGGCCGAAGCCGATGCTGCCGAAACCCGTACGCGCGCCGTCATCGCCAACGCAGGGGGCGACTCGGACACAACACTCCTGGTGGAGACATTCGTTCCCGGCCCCGAGGTCGCGGTGGAGGGCATGGTCCTCAATGGTGAGCTCGTGGTGCTCGCCCTCCTCGACAAACCCGATCCGCTCGACGGCCCATTCTTCGAAGAGACCATGTTCGTCACACCCTCGCGCCACGATCCGGCGATTCAGGACGAGATTGAATCCGTAACGGCCGACGCGGTGCGAGCCATCGGCCTCGTCACGGGTCCCATCCACGCCGAGGTTCGGTGCGGTCCGCACGGTGTCGTCCTCATCGAGATTGCAGCGCGGTCAATCGGTGGGCTGTGTGGGCGAGCACTGTCGTTCGGATTGCTCGGCGAGTCGCTCGAATCCGTCATCATCCGCAGCGCCCTCGGATTGCCCGGGTCGGGTCTTGACACCGCCGTCCCGGCGACCGGCGTCCTCATGCTCCCAATCCCGTGTGCCGGGACCCTCGCCTCGATCAAAGGGATCGACGATGCGCTCGCGATTGAAGGTGTCACCGAGTTCGACCAGACCATCCCAAACGGGAAGACCGTTGTTCCCCTCCCCGAGGGTGACCGCTACCTCGGGTTCCTCTTTGCGAAGGCGATGACCCCCGACGGTGTGGAAGATGCGCTGCGCACCGCCCATGCGGCACTCACTATCACCATCGAAGAGTGACCTCTACGGTTGTACCACGTAGAAGGTGTTCGTCGGGTGACGAAAGTTCATCTCCTCAAACTGGCTGAACCCAGCCTCGCTCGCAATCTCCTCTGCGACAGCGCGGGTAAACCCGAGCGTGCCAAGCGCCTCACCGTCGGGTTCGCTGGTCGCCGATGCAAGACACGCCAGCATCGAGAATCCGTACATCAACGCCGCCATCGGATTCTTCTCAACGTTCTCCGCAAAGGTGTCCCTCGCCTTGATGTCGGTGATGAGCCACACACCGTCGTCGGCGATCGCTTCCCGGATCGACTTCGAGACGCCTCTCGGGTCGGCCATGTCGTGGAGGCAGTCGAACGCCATGATGAAATCGAAGTCGCCGCTGGGCGGGAGCGGATCGACTGCCGCATCGTGAAACGTCGCATTCATGATGCCCGCCGCCGCAACATTGTGGTTGGCCCGGTCGAGTGCATGGTTAGAAATGTCGTATCCGTGGAACTCAGAGTTTGGGAACGCCTCGGCGAGGAGCACGGTGAGCGCTCCCCCTCCACAACCGATGTCGGCGACTTTGGCTCCTGCCTCAAGCCGCTCAACGAGGCCGATCTTCGGGAGGATCACGGGAAGGAGGAAGGTCTTAAACCACGGTGCGGATCCCCTCTCCAGGGCGAGGGCACCATCAGCGCCGAGACTGTCGTAGGTGACGCCGCGTCCGGTCGCGAATATCTCCGGCAGATGTTCCAGTTGGGAGATCATCGCCGGGAGTTGCGCAAAAGTGCCGGCCCCGAATGCGGGGTGGTCCTCGTTTACTAGGACCGCAACCGCCTCGGGTGACAGCGAGAATATTTCATCATCCGAGACGTCGACAATCCCTGCGGCGCCTTGTTGGTACAGCCACTCCCGCACCCAACGCTCGTCAAGGTCCTTCGCCTCGGCCAGCTCCATCGACGACACCGGACCGAGTTCCGCCATCGCGGCGAACAGCCCGAGACGATCACCGATGTAGATCATTGCGGAAGTCGTGGCGCCGCTCATCATCCCGAAGACGTGCTTGGCGTAACCCTTGAGTTTGTCGAGGTCAACCTCGCGTGCCGCTTCGTTCATCCACTCACACTACCGGGCACATACCTCCTTCATTCCGGCGTCCGTTTGCGCACGATGGTGCGGTATTGGACGCCAGAACGGGGAGAGAGGTTGGCTGTTGGCCAAGCGGTACCGTTTGCTTCGTGTCCGGTCACGCACGATTCATGGCCAGAACCCGACATACTCCCTTGCCAGCACCTGCCCGTTGGCGTCGGTGAAGATGCAATCGAGACCGACGGGCCAGATCGACCAACCAACTGTGATGGAGGATGCTTCAAATCTCGCGGCCGACGCATCCGGTGGTGTAGCCGAGCATTGATCACTCAGCGCGGCGCTTGACCCAATGTTGTAATACAACGCACCAATAACGACGAGCGCAGCGATTCCGCCCACCACAGTGGCGACCCAGCGACGACCTTGCCCGGCCCGAAGTCCTGACGTTTGCTCTCGTGAGTGCCTGACACGCGGTCTCTCCAAGTGCATTCGTTCTCGCTAGCTGCTGTTCATCCGCGTGAACGCGATGGCCAACACCACGAGGATCAATACGACATACGCGTGGAGGATGGTGACACCGATCCGCACCCTACGCGAGCGATTCTTGACGATAAGGCCGGTAGCAGTCCCTGCAACGGCGCCCACGATGAGCGCTGAGACTTCCATGGCACTCTCCTATCCCGCTATCTCTGACCCCTCGCTACTGCTGCCGCGTTTTGTATGACTCGTGGTGTGGGTCGGGTCCACTTCAACGGACAGACCTTGCCTGCGGGTACTCCGGAGCGACATCTAGCCGATCTACCCGCCGGGAAGCGATGCGAGCATCACGACGTTGATCGCAACGGCAGCAAGGGTCCAGAGAACAGCGATGGGAACACCCTTGCGGCCCTCGACGGCGAGAATCACGATCCAACCGGCCGCGAGCGCGACAACAATTAACGGTGGAGGTATCACAGCCGCGGCGCCGAACACTGCGAATCGGATAACGTGCCACGGCCACGGTGGAACCTGTGTCGAGGTACGGCTCGCCTTGGTGGTCATTGTGTTGCCCTCCATGTTCGGCTGCCTACACCGCTGGCGTAGTGCTGCGCATCCACTGTGACGGTTCGATTGACGGAGACGATGTACCCAATATGGTAGTCCCATTGGCCAACTAGTTCGTGTGGGATAACCATCCCCCAGCAACCGTGGAAGAGCCCGCGCACCAAGCCCACAAGTGCGACAGCATCGAGAAGCGGCTGCGACTCCACCTGATTCCTTAGTTGTGTCGCGACTCAGCTTTTCGCCAACCGACTATCGCGCCACCCGCTACGACGAGGAGTGCGCCGGTGAGAGATCCTGCTGCGAGCACAACCCGATCACTCTGTCCACCGAAGCTCGACCACGCCAGATCGATCGCGGCGACAACCGTTAACACGATCCCGACAACGGTAATCCTGACTTCGCGCGACCACGTCCTCTGGAATAGCAATTTCCGTAGATTGGATAGAAGAAGTCTCAATTCAACAACTCCTCTTCACATTCTTGGTATCGCTTATGCGGTACTCACTATGTACTGCCATTTGAACCGTTTGGGGCTCCATCAGGGGTTTCGTCACCCCTCAGTATGAGGGACCGATTACCACGCCAGCCTGGTTCGCCGTGTGTCTTAGTATCCCAGCAGACACGGACATGTGCCTTGGTTCGTGACAGCCGGGATTTCACGGTTCCGACCTTGATATCGAGCGAGACTGCGATCTCCCTATCAGTCAACCCTTCAACGGCATACAAGACCAGCGTCTCACGCTGTGCGGCTGGGAGATCACGCAACGCCGCGTTGAGTGGTTCCCGCATCCGTTGGGCGTCGACCCGATCGATGATCTCACCGGCAGACGATCTGATCGGTGGAGGGGGACCTACCCGGATCGTCAACTGCTCGAGTCGCCGCCCGACCCGAGAGTGTCGGCTGAAGAGATGCCGAGCGATTCCGTACAGCCACGGCCGTGCGTCCTCCCTGTCGAACTCGAACTCGTCTCGGTGCACAAATGCAACCAGGAACACCTGTTGCGCGACGTCTTCGGCAT
>JAADIG010000066.1 GCA_013151445.1 Actinomycetota bacterium | reverse complement strand
GCTGTGTATCGATGGATAGAACGCCTCGACGCTGAACCGGCGCTTCCCGGACGACCCGACGTTGGCAGGGAACCGCTGTGGGCGGCCCTTGACCGGAGAGCGGACGACACCGAGATTGCCATCACAGAAATGGTGGGGGAGGGTCCCGGCGAATCAGTGACCTTCGCTGAACTGGCCGCAGATGTGCGTCGCGTCGCGGCGGGTCTCGTCGATCTGGGTGTTGCGCCGGGCGATCGGGTTGCGATCCTTGTCCCACCCGGCATCGACCTCGCGGTGTGTATCTACGCATGTTGGCGCATGGGAGCCGTTGTCGTTATCGCCGATGCTGGTCTCGGTGTGCGGGGCATGGGTCGCGCACTGAAGGGCGCGGACCCGCGGTATCTCATTGGCATACCAAAGGCCCTAGCTGTTGCGAGGGCTGCACGATGGCCGGGCATTCGAGTCTCCTCCGCGGAGATGTCGGGGATCCGCTCACGACTGCTGAAAGTCGCGGAGACGCTCGCCGGACTGCGTCGGCGGGGGAGAGACGCATCGGCTCCGTCCGAGCCGGGACCACTCGATGACGCGGCGATTCTCTTTACGTCCGGATCGACCGGACCGGCCAAGGGCGTCGCATACAGCCATCACCAGCTCCAGGCCCAGCGTGATGCGATTGTTGATCTGTACGGACTCACCTCCGCCGACCGACTCGTGGCGGCGTTCGGCCCGTTTGCGTTGTTCGGTCCCGGGATCGGGATAACGTCGGTCGTTCCGGACATGGAGGTGACGTCACCCGGCACGTTGACGGCTCAGGCACTTGCGGACGCGGTTGCCGCGGTCGATGCCACCCTGGTCTTCGGGTCGCCCGCCGCACTGAAAAACGTCTCCGCAACAGCATCCGACTTATCCACGCGCCAGCACCTGGCTCTCCAAGGCGTACGGCTCGTCATGTCTGCCGGTGCGCCGGTCCCGAGCGCGATCCTGAGCGATATCACCGCGATCATGCCGAACGCGGAGTCGCATACCCCGTATGGGATGACCGAGGTGCTTCCGGTTGCCGACATCAGCTTCACCGAGATTCGTCGGGCGGGTGAAGGGTTCGGAGTGTGTGTTGGGCAGACCGTTCCCGGCGTTGACGCTGCCATCAGTCCGCTCGACTCGGCCGGGGAGGCAACCGGGGGACTCACGACCGAACCGGGAGCGGTCGGTGAGGTATGTGTCAAGGCGGATCACATTCGCGACGGCTATGACGGTCTCTGGTTGACTGAAGCCGCCGCCACGATGCCCGGAGGATGGCACCGCACCGGTGATGTCGGGCATCTCGACCACGAAGGACGACTGTGGATCGAGGGACGGTTGGCACACCTGATCCGGACGGCGTTAGGCCCGGTCACTCCGATTGGCATTGAGCATGCTGTTGCCGAGCTACCGACGGTCGCGCTCGCCGCGGCCATTGGTGTCGGGCCACCCGGTTCCCAGCAAGTGGTCGTGGTTGCGGTCCCTGTCGATGGCGTCAAGCGACCCGAGCTTGCAGGTGAGGAGTTCGCGGCTCGAATTCGGGCAACGATTGCTGTCGATGTAGCGGCGGTGTTTGCGGTCCCGTCGTTGCCCGTGGACAAGCGCCACAACTCGAAGATTGACCGAACCAGGGTCGCCGCATGGGCAGAGCCGATTCTCGCTGGTGGTCGGGTGGGACGTTTATGAAGGTTTTCGTGACGGGGGCGACCAGCCTGATCGGCCGTTCGGTTGTGGCTCGGCTCGTCGACCGCGGGGATGACGTCGCAGTGTTTCAACGTCGCCCCAGCGGGCTGGACGTCGAGGAGCATCTCGGCGACATCACTGATCGCGATGGGCTCGCTCGTGCGATGACCGACGCCGAGGCAGTGGTGCATGTAGCCGCCCGCGTCGCAGTGACGGGCCCCTGGGACCAGTTCGAGAGGATCAACGTCGGTGGGACCAGGAACGCGATCGCGGCAGCACGGGGGGCGGGTGCTCGCCGGTTCGTGCAGGTATCGTCACCGTCGGTCGCGCACACCGGACGTTCGCTCGTAGGCGCCCCCGCAGACCCCGCAGATCCCGACCATGCCAGGGGTCACTACGCCCGCAGCAAGGCACTGGCCGAGCTTGTCGCATTGGGTGCGTCGTCAGAGACGATGTCGGTCGTGGCAATCCGTCCCCATCTCATCTGGGGCCCGGGTGACACCCAACTCGTGGGGCGGATCGTGGATCGGGCTAGGAAGGGGAGGCTCGCCATCGTCGGGTCAGGTACCGCATTGATCGACTCGATCTACATTGACAACGCCGCCGACGCTCTCGTCGCAGCGGTGGATCGGGCACCACGCCTTGGTGGGCGGGCCTTCGTCGTCACGAACGGGCAGCCGAGACCGGTGCGGGAATTGGTGAGCCGTATCGTGACGGCGGCGGGTCTCACCCCGCCCCGGCGCAAGGTGCCCTTCCAGGTCGCAAGAACTGGGGGGCTTATCGCTGAACGGCTCTGGGCGATGCGTGGGGCCGATAGTGAACCTCCGATGACGAGTTTCCTCGCCGAGCAGCTCGCCACCGCCCACTGGTTCGATCAGACCGAGTCCCGTGCGGCCCTTGACTGGGAACCGAAGGTTTCACTCGACGAAGGGTTCGAGCGTCTACGACAGTGGTTCGTCGCTGGCGCATCCCGGACCTAACCCGCATGGCTACCCGACGGAGACGGCCCGTTGCACAGCTCGCCCAACGGTTTCAAAGACGGCCTCGCCGAGGGCGTCGAGGTCGGTGTGTACGTCACCGCATGAGACGGCGAACACAATGTCACCGTCGTAGCGTGTGTGTGCGGGCCGCAGTGTTGTGCCAAGAGCGTCGTGGGCACGCACGATCAGCCGCCCGAGTTCCGTCCGAGTTGCCGCGGCGTCGGTCGCCACGACGACAAGCGTGGTTTGCTCACCCGCGTGCGGCGGCCGTGCCGGCGGTCCAGGAACGGTATCACCACCGGTGAGGGGTTCACCTTCCAGTGTGAACACGTCGCCGAGGGCATTCACGACCGCAAGGGCGCCGACCGTTGCATCACCACAACGCGTCGCAAACGAACCGACACCTCCGGGCCGGACGGCGTCGGTTCCCCGCCACTTGGCGACGGTTGCTCCGGTGCCTGCCCCTACTCGCCCCATCTCAACAGGTTCGATCGATGCGATGTCGAATGCCGCTGCACCGTGGTCGGCGCCGGGGCGCACCGAGCCGTCACCAACAGCGAGGTCGTAGAGAATCGCTGATGGCACGATTGGCACCACGCCCGCAGAAGTCGGGTAGCCGCGGCCCGCCTGCGTAAGGCGTTCAACAACGCCGTCTGCGGCGGCGAGGCCGAAGGCGCTCCCGCCCGCAAGAACGATGGACTGCACCGACTGCACCGTCATGCCCGGTTGCAGTAGCGCGAATTCGCGTGTCCCCGGAGCGGCCCCGCGAACCTCTGCGGCCGCCACGTTCGGCTCGGGGAGGTCGACGACGGTGACACCAGTGGCGGCTCTCTCGTCGGTCCAGTGGCCGACACGGATACCAGGAACCGCGGTGAGGGTGGTGTTGGCTGCTGCACTCATGACACCACGGTAGCGGTGTCGGCTACGTCAGACCGGTGGGGCAGGATGCACCGGTTCCGGCGAGCCCGCAGTATCCCGCCGGGTTCTTCGCCAGGTACTGCTGGTGATATTCCTCGGCGTAGTAGAAGTTCGTGGTCGGCTCGATCTCGGTCGTGATCGCACCGAACCCGATCTCGGTGAGGTTCTCCTGGAACGCCGCCTTGCTCGCCAGCGCGGTGACCTCTTGCCCCTCGCTGTGGGTGTAGATCACCGAGCGATACTGTGTGCCCCTGTCGTTGCCCTGTTGCATGCCCTGGGTCGGATCGTGGCTCTCCCAGAACGCTTTTAGGAGCTCTTCGTACGACACCTTCTTGGGGTCGTAGACGACGAGGACAACCTCGGCGTGGCCGGTCCTTCCCGAACAGACCTCCTCGTAGGTGGCGTTCTCGGTCCCGCCACCCTCGTAGCCGGAGGCTGTCGCATACACGCCGTCGAGCTGCCAGAAGATGCGTTCGGCACCCCAGAAACAGCCCATGCCGAATGTTGCGAGTTCCAGGTGGTCGGGGAACGGGGGCAGGTAGGAGTCACCACTCACAAAGTGGATGCCGGAGACCTTGATCGGGTCCGGCCGGCCTGTGAGTGTGTCTTCGGGTGCAACCATGGTCGTCTTCCGCTTCTTCAAAAACATGTTGTGTCGCTCTCTGTCTTCCCATACAACCACGCGAAACCGTCCGCGTGTTCCACCCGCGGCTGGTGTTCACCGGTTGGTAAGAAACTCGTCGACCCGTTCGGTCGGCCTGCCAATGAACGCAACGGTGCCGTCATCGATCACCGGGCGTTCCATGAGTTGAGGGTGTTCAAGGAGTAGGTCGATGACCGCATCAGCGTCGCTGTAGTCCGCCGCGCTCAGCCCCAGCTCTTTGAAAGCCTTGTCCCCGGTCCGCACGAGATCGGCGACAGGACCCTGGAGACGCGCCACGATCCCTGTGAGAGCATCTCGGCCGAGAGGCGTGTCGAGATATCGGACGGTTGCGTACGCGACGCCCGCTGTTTCGAACGCTGAGCAGGCAGACCGGGACTTCGAACAGCGTTGGTTGTGATAGATCGTGATCATCGTGGGTCCTTGAATGGTTTCGTACTAACAAAGGCGGATGAGACGGCACGGCTGTCACACGAAGTATCCCACGCGGCATCGTTGAAACTTACGTTGGCCGAGTGTCGAGACGGTGCCTCCGACACACGCCCGACGTTTGCTACGTTCGACGGGGCGCCCTTCGAGGGGGTGTCCCTCTAGGGGGTATGTGGCGGCGAGACCTTCGGGCAGCCCGATCTGCACCGCGACGCGAGAGAGGGTCGGCGCTTGGCCGACCCTCTCTCATTCACGTTGGTAGCTGCTACATGTACCGTTGGTCGTAGCTACTGGTCCCCACCGATTCCCAACCAAACGAACGTGAATACTTTGCGGCCACCGTCGGATGACTCAATGACAACATCGAACGGTT
>JAADIG010000116.1 GCA_013151445.1 Actinomycetota bacterium | reverse complement strand
GCTCCGGGGGTGGGGCTCGAACCCACGACACACGGATTAACAGTCCGTTGCTCTGCCGACTGAGCTACCCCGGATCGATGTCCGTTGTGAACGGTGCAGGATGGTACCACGCCCATCTGGCACGTCGAGTCCGTGGACATGGCACAATGGGGTCATGAATTTTCGCACTGGGCTCATCATCGGCGGCGCCATCGGCTACATCTATGGGACCAAGGCCGGCCGCGGAAAGTACGACCAACTCCTCGAGTCGTATGAGCGCCTCAAGGCAGAACCGACGGTCCAACAAATCATGGAAGAGATCGAGGGCACGCCGATCGACAAGGCTCGTCAGGTCATTGCGGAGCAACTGCGCTCGGCATCCCAACGTCTCCGCGACACCACCCAGCAGTAGCCACACCCGCTCGCCAAAGGGTTAACCCTCTTCGAGGTATCCCTGGAGATGCTTCGACCGTGCTGGCTGACGCAGTTTCGCCAACGCCTTGGTCTCGATTTGGCGAACCCGCTCCCTGGTTACCTTGAAGTGGGCACCAACCTGCTCAAGAGTCTTCACCCGTCCATCCGCCAGCCCAAACCGCATGATCAAGACCTGGCGCTCCCGATCGTTCAGACCCTCAAGGGCCAATCCGAGATACTCCTGAAGCAGCTTGAACGCCGCCACCTCAACCGGTACCTCGGCATCGCGATCCTCCACAAAGTCCCCCAGCGTGGAGTCGTCTTCTTCCCCGAGCGGGGTTTGTAACGACACCGGGTCAAGGGCGATTCGACGAAGCTCACTGACCTTGCCAGGTGCGATTTCCATCTCGATCGAAATCTCCTCGATCGTGGGTTCACGACCGAGTTCCTGCATGAGCGCACGTTGGGCACGAGCAAGTTTGTTGATGGTCTCAACCATATGAACCGGAACACGAATCGTGCGAGCCTGGTCTGCCAACGCACGGGTGACCGCCTGACGGATCCACCACGTCGCATACGTCGAAAACTTGAATCCGCGACGGTAGTCAAACTTCTCGACCGCTCGGATCAAACCAAGGTTGCCCTCCTGGATGAGGTCCAGTAGCGACAACCCTCGCCCGACATACTTCTTTGCAATGGAAACAACGAGACGCAGGTTCGACTCGACGAGGCGCTTACGCGCCCTGTCTGCCAAACGAACTGCTCGCTGCAGAACGACCTTTTCCGTCGCGGCCAGCTCTACCCCGTCGGCGAGCCGTTCGTCAGCGCGTAACCCCGCCTCCACCTGCATTGCCAACTCCACCTCTTGTTGTGGTGTGAGCAGCGGATAACGCCCGATCTCCTGAAGGTACATGCGCACCGGGTCCGAGACATGCACGAGGTCATCCTGCGTGAGCTCGGTCGCGGCGAGCGCATCATTGGAATCCTCACGGATCTTGATATTCACCTCACGCAACGCAAGGAACACCAGATCGAACGAATCGTCGGGCGCTTCTGCGTCCTCGAGTTCCTGCTGGACCTCGGTCATGATGAGGAAGCCGCGGTGTGTACCGCGCGCAATTAGCTCCTCAAGAACTCTTTCGGCAATTTCGTTCACTCGCTACTCCGCAACAGTCGTCTCTCACGCTCCAACGCTATCAACTCCTCGAAGGTCTTGGAATAGTCCCGTCCTTCGGAGTCCAGCGTATCGAGCTTCG
This sequence comes from Actinomycetota bacterium, assembly GCA_013151445.1. Classification (GTDB taxonomy): domain Bacteria; phylum Actinomycetota; class Acidimicrobiia; order Spongiisociales; family UBA5794; genus BMS3BBIN02. Next base: position 3,419 of record JAADIG010000116.1, on the reverse strand, counting down.
TCCGTAATTGATGGATTCGGCGGTCTATACCCCCGACCTTGAGCCTATTCACAAGTTCGACACTATCGGCAAGTGGGCGATCCGACATCGCGAGGGACGCAACAAGGGCCGCCTCGGGGGAACTATTCCCGGTGATCAAGGACCCCAAATCGACGGTCCCACCCGATCCCGCAGCATCCACCGCGGGGGTGAGTAAACGATAGGCGGCAACGTGAATCGGCAATGAGAACCAGGATTCAGCAACCGGCGTCTCGCGCACAAGCGGGTCGTTCATTGCAAGCAAGCGCAGCAACTCCTGCTCGGCCTTCTGATGCCCGGTAAGCCGTGGTGGAAGCCTCAGTGGCTCCTCCTCTGGTGGTGTCGGGTCGGGAGCCTCGTCATCGGGGCGCACCGCGGAGTCCTGTGTGCGAGAACGATCTCCCCCACCGCGCACCCGACCAGCACCCCTCCCGGCCTGACGAATGGCGTCCTCAACCAGCGCCCTTTCGACTCCCGTCCTACGTGCGACGACCACCGCATACTCACGCCGAGTCACCGGGTCGGGATGGGTTGCAATGAGGGCACCGGCTGCGCGAACCGCACGCCCACGTCCCTCGGGTTCGCCAAGGTTGTATTTCTCCAGCTCGGCGTCCAGGCGGAACCGCAGCAGAGGTAGGGAGTCGGCGATTGCTTTGCGGACATCGTCAATACGGCCATCGCTCACGAGATCGGCCGGGTCCTTGCCGTCGGGGAACACCGTGACCCGCAAGTCGATGTCCGCAGGGACGGCAAGGTCGAACCCTCTGAGCGCGGCGTTCGCACCCGCCGCATCACCATCAAAAGCAAGGACCACCTTTTCGGTGAACCGGCGCAGCAGGTCGAGATGATCGTTACCAAGCGCCGTGCCACAGCTCGCAACAGCCACGGGACGGTCCGCCAGGTGAAACGCAATGACATCGGTGTATCCCTCGACCACGACCGCTTCGTGCTCGCGAACGATTGCGCCCTTGGCCCAGTTCAAACCGTACAGCAGGTTCGACTTCCGATAGATGGGAGTTTCGGGAGAGTTCAGATACTTTGGTCCGTCTCCCTCAAGAATCCGTGCGCCGAAACCGACTGGATCGCCCCGAAGATCGTAGATCGGGAACATCAGACGTCCCCGAAACCGGTCGATCGGTCGACCTTGCCGCGACTTGGAAATAAGACCGGCTTCCTCCATCGTCCGTGTGTTCACACCTTGTTCTTTCAAATGTTCGATGAGCGCATCCCACGTGTCGGGTGAGTAACCCAGCATGAAACGATCAACAATGTCACCTTCGTACCCCCTGCTTCGGAGGTAACTTCGAGCACGGCCCGCTTCGGGTGATTTCTTGAGCTGATCGTTGAAGAACTCAACCGCGATCTGGGTAGCACTCACCAGCGACTCGCGACGACCGCGACGGCGTTTCGCCGTGGGGTCCTCTGTGAGCGTCACATTTGCGCGGCGGGCGAGGAGCTCAAGGGCCCCAACGAAGTCGGTGCTCTGGGTCTCCTGGACCCACTGAAACACGTCACCACTCTTGCCACACCCGAAACAATGGAAGAGGCCCCGGGCCGCATCTATGGATAACGACGGTGTCTTCTCCTGGTGAAACGGGCACACCGCCATCACCGAACGGCCCGAGCGACGCACCTTGGTTACTTCGGCTGCAAGTTCGGCGAGGTCGGTACGATCACGCACCCGATCAATGTCTTCCCGAGAATACGCCACACCCAGAGTGTAGAGCGTGCGAAGAAGCATCCGTTGGGCGTGCGGCAAAAGAATTGAGAGAGGGGGAACCGGGTGGGGGAAGGGATCGGCTCCCCCTCTCTCAAAGGGAGGCAAGTACGTTGTGACACTCAGGTAAAGACCGAGGTCTCCAACGACTGTCATCCCGCTAGGCGGGATAACTGACATATTGGTACATTTTGCGAGCGATGTCAAAACATTTGTCGGTTTTTTTGGCCCTTACATGCTAAGTTGATATTGATGGATACTTTGGACCGACAAATATTGCAAGCACTTGCGGCCGATGCCCGGGTGCCCATGTCCCAGATCGCAAAGGACCTCGGTGTCGCAAACGCGACCGTGCATCAGCGATACAAGCGGATGCAAGAGAACGGAACAATCCGCGGTTTTCGGCTCAAGCTGGACTTCAACCAGGTTGGCCTTCCCGTCAGCGCCGTCGTGAGCGTCTCGCTGGTATCCGACCTTTCGCTCGGCGAAATGGCCGCAAAGCTCCGTACGATCCCGTTCGTGGACAGTTGTTTCAGTGTCACGGGTGAGTTCGATCTTCTCATGGTGGTCCGGGCTCGTTCCTCGGAGCATCTCGGTGTCATCCTCGATGAGATCCGGCTGAAGGCTCAGGGCAACACCCGCACACTGGTCATCATGTCGTCGCATTTCCACTCCGACTATCGAGAGTTACTCGGCGAACTCGACAACTCCGCCCCTTAACCACACCACGGGTCGTACCGCCCTACAATCCGAGACATGGACTCTCTCGGCACGGTTATCACGCTGGCCCTACTCATCGCGGGCGTAGCGTTCGCAATCCGTGAAGCACGCAAGCGTTATCGCGAAATGAGACAGTCGTGGCTCGACGCCGCTCAACAGCTCGGATTGAGCGCCAAGGAGGGTTCCCTACGGATACCGGCGCTCTACGGTTCCATCGGCGGCGTGGAGATCGCGGTCACGCATCACTCGTCCGACAACTCGAGATATATTGCCTTCAAAGCGACCTATCCACCTCTCGGCCTCGGGCTGAAAATCGCCAAGGACAACACGCTCAAGAAACTCTTTGGTCAGCTCGTTGGAAGTGATGACATCGATATTGACACCTCAACGGCGGACGAACAGCTGCGCATTGACGGGAATGACGAGGCCGCTGTGAAGGCCTTCATGACACCTCAGCGAATGAAGGTGGTCAGCGAAATGGTCGTGCGATATCCGAGCACGAAGATCACCGACAGCACGATCTCATATCGCGTTCCGGGTGCACTGAAGACTACCGATGCGATTGTCACCCGAGTGAATGCGCTCACCGAAACAGCTGCCGCGTTGCGAGGCTCAGGCCTCCACCGCTCCATGCTGAGCAATACCCCCATCCACGACTCGCCGGTGGCAACCTCACCGATCCACATGGGCGAACACGAGGACCCGACCAAGGAATCTGACGCCATCGTGCGACCGCACCCAGACGACCCCCCAGCAACGCCGGGTTCCGTGGCTGCATCGACACCAGCCGTCTCACGACCATCCAGAGAGACTGCTCCCCCACCGCCCAGCAGACAATCCGCCCCTGCATCAAACATCAATGCCCAGGACCTAGCCGAGGAGTTCTTCCTCGGCACCAGGGTGAGTTTTGTAGTTGAGCAGGCGTTCGACACTGAATACGCCGGACAGCGGATCAGGTGGCAGG
>JAADIG010000105.1:3596-12064 GCA_013151445.1 Actinomycetota bacterium | reverse complement strand
CCTCACCGTCGTATCGGTGAACTTCATCGGTGACGGGTTGCGCGACGTCTTTGACCCGCGCGGCACCACACTCAGCAAATCACGGTTCCAACGCCGTCTGCAACAGCTCCACGATCGGCACCAGCCACCCCAGGTTGTTGGTCAAGGGAACCAGGTCAAACCAATCACGAGCGACCGACCCTCCGACTGAGCGGGCGAGTCGATACGCATCGAACGGTCAGCTCGGGAGATCCGTCCGCAGTGCGCTACCTAAGAGTTAGTGCGCGGCAACCAAGTTCGTGAGCCCGTCGGGCTGCGGGAAGTGACACGCAAGCCAGTGACCGGCGGAATACTCCTTGAGCTCCGGCTCCTCTTCCGAACATGGTCCCGGAACCTGTGCGATGGGACACCTTGTCCTGAATCGGCACCCGGATGGCGGATTGACGGCCGAGGGAATATCGCTCTCAAGAATGATGCGTTGACGGTCCGCTTCAACGACCGGGTCCGGGATCGGCACGGCCGACATTAGGGCGTGGGTGTACGGGTGAAGCGGCGAGTTGAACAACTCATTCCGGTCCGCCTTCTCCACGATCTTCCCCAGGTACATGACCGCGATATCGGTGCTGACATGGCGCACGACGGCAAGGTCGTGTGCGATGAAGAGGTAGCTCAGACCGAGCTTCTTCTGAAGATCATCGAGGAGGTTCAGGACCTGCGCTTGGACGGAGACGTCAAGTGCGGAGACCGGCTCGTCGAGGATGATGAGCGACGGATGCAGAGCAAGCGCCCGTGCAATGCCAATACGCTGACGCTGCCCGCCCGAGAACGACCGCGGATGGCGTGACGCATGCGACGGTTTCATCCCTACCAGTTCGAGAAGTTCCCTGACACGTGCGGACCGCTCGACTCGGTTCCCAACGTGGTGGGCAACGAGAGGCTCAGCGATGATCGAGTCGACTGTCATACGGGGGTTGAGCGAAGCAATCGGATCCTGAAAGACGATCTGAGCATGGCGACGAACTCGGCGCAGCTCCGCGGTGCTGGCCGTGGTGATGTCAACAGAGGCGGTGTCGCCGGTCTCTTCATCCTGCATTCGGAAGATGACCTTCCCCGAGGTCGGCTCGATAAGACGCAAGACAGCCCTCGCAGTCGTCGACTTCCCACACCCGGACTCCCCGACGAGACTCAACGTTTCGCCCGCACGGACATCGAACGATATCCCGGCAACGGCCTGGAGAAACTGTGCCTTACGTCTGATGCCGCGGCGCTGGACCAGGAAGTCCTTCGTCAGGTCCTCGACACGGAGGATCACACCGTCATCGCTTTGGACCGCAGCCGTGGCCTCTGTCTCCTGGGCAGTCATGCGTCCGCTCCTTCGCGTTCAAACCCGAGTTTGCCTGCGAAGTGACATGAGCACTCTTTGGCTCCCTCACCAGCGCACCGCTCGGGAGGTTCGGTCACACACCGGTCGGTTGCGCTGTCACAACGTGGCCAGAAGCGGCAACCCTCGGGAGGTGTTGTCATCGACGGTGCAGAACCTCGGATGGAGTAGAGCTGTTTCTGATCGCCTTCATCAAGACGAGGAACCGATTCAAGAAGGCCCCGGGTGTACGGGTGCTCCGGATTGGCGTACAACGGGCCGGCCGGGCCGCGTTCGATGATCTCACCGGCGTACATGACTTGCACGTTCTCGCAGAATCCAGCGACAATGGGTGATCAGCATGACCGCGGTCCCTCGATCGTCGGCGAGGCCGAGCATCAGGTCCATAACCTGGGCCTGGGATGTGACATCAAGCGCGGTCGTCGGTTCGTCTGCGATGAGCAGGGTGGGGTCACAGAGGAGCGCCATCGCGATCACAACTCGTTGCCGCATGCCTCCGGAGAACTGGTGTGGATAGTCAGCTATCCGCTTCTCGGGATTCGGAATGTGTACATCGGCGAGGGTGTCGATGGCGACGGTCCGGGCCTCACTTTTGGACATGTGGCGATGGATTCGAAGCGTCTCTGTCATCTGGCTACCGATAGTGAATACCGGGTCCAGTGCCGTCATGGGGTCCTGAAAGATGATCGCTATTTCCCGACCCCGGATCTTCTGCATCTCGCGCTCGCGGAGTTTGAGCAGGTCCCGACCACGGAACATCACCTCGCCACCGACGATTGCACCGGGAGGTTCGATGAGACCCATGATGGAGGCGGCCGTGACCGACTTGCCGGATCCGGACTCCCCAACGACGCCGAGGCGTTCACCTTCGTTCATCGAAAAGGAGATACCGTCGACGGCGCGGACATCGCCCTGGTCGGTGAGGAAATAGGTGCGTAGATCGCGGACATCAAGCAGCGGTTCGGGGGTGTTCACGTGGCGATCTCCTTTCGTGCGGACATACTAGAAGGAGCGGACCCGCGATTTCTGAGAAGGTTGCTATCAAAACCACCGGTCGTGGCGCGTGAGATGATCGTGGTTGTGTCGGACTGCGATGTCACGGTGTCAACTACTGCTGCCCCCGCAGCACCCGGAGTTACTTGCGACGAGCTGCGGACCATCGGCGATCTGTAGGCCGTGGGCTTCGTGCCCGGCGCCGTCGGCCTCGTGGTTGCAGCCGCACTTGCCGGCCACCGGTCCGGACGTTCCCAGCCGAGCGGGAAAGGCGTCGGGGTCCTTGAGGAATACGTTGCGACACCCTGGCGAGCAGAATGCAACATCGTCGTGGCCGGGCGCCTGGAGCGCCGTTTCGTCAACGGTCATGCCGCAGACGGGATCGAGAAGCTTGGCCATGTGGGGGCGTCCTCCGTGGGATCTGAGCGGATGGTCGGTCCACTATACCCCACCCCCTATGGGATGGGCGACGGGACCCTAGCCCTTCACCCGCTCCCCCGACCCAGGTGCCCGTTGTGTGGAATCGAACACCAGTATCTCGTCCACCTAGGGAGCTAGATACCGCATCGCAACCCCGGCGATGTCGAGGTTTCCATAGTTTCCTGCGGCCATGCTGGCGTACACCGCGCCCGCCGTCTTCGAAATCGGGACCTCGGCCCCCAGGCCAGCTGCGGCTTCCCCCAGATACCTGAAGTCCTTGCTCACGAGAGGGATAGGGAAGTTCGGATCGAACTGCCGATCTCCAAAGAGACCGACGATCCTCTGGAGTGCGGGAGAGGTAATTGGCAATGACGCGAGGATCCCAAACGCGGTATCGGTATCAATGTCGGACCGTTCAAGAAAGCCCGCTATTTCCCCGTACGCAGCAACCTGGATACCAAACAAACCGTTGATTGCCAGTTTCATGATCGCTGCGCTGCCCATCGGTCCCACGAGGCGGATGCCCCCGGCATTGACCTCAAGAACTGAGCGAACCTCTTCGAGCACACCTGCGTCGCCACCAACGACGTAGAACAACCCACCGGCGTCGGCTTGCGGGCGAGATCCGACAACGGGTGCCTCGAGCATGGTGAGTCCACGCTCAACGGCTTCCGCCGCGAGGTGACGTACCGTTGCGGGCGTCAGCGTCGACGACTCGATGCCTACCGCCGAAGAGGACATGGCGCTCATCGCTCCATTCTCCGGGTCAAGCCAAACAGCAGTAGCAGCCTCATCATCGGCCACCATGGAGACGACAACTGCCGCTCCATTGACCGCCTCCCGGGGAGTTGTGGCGACTGAGAACCCATGTGCGTCGGCGAGTTCTCTCGCCGTCTCGGCTGTTCGGTTCCAAACCGTGACCTCGTGCCCGGCGTTTGCGAAATTGATAGCCATCCTGGACCCCATCGCCCCCATACCCAGGACCGCGATCGGTTCCTTGCCGCTCACTGGGCACCCGAAAGAGTCAATTCGAATACGGTGGCTGCCATGGGAGCTCCTTGATACGGCGACACAATCTCATATTGAGAGACTATCGGTCTCGTTATTTAATAGCAAGACCGTCGGTATTGGAATACGAGTAGACAACCGGTAGAATGCCGTATGCCGCGTGGACGTACAAGAGACCAGGATGCTCGCCAGAGGGTCCTCGATGCCGCCTTCGATCTCGTTGGTTCCGAGGAGTACCGCAAGGTCACGATCAACGATATCGCGGCATCGGCCAACGTTGCCAAGCAAACGATCTACCGATGGTGGCCCTCACGAACAGCCGTCGTCCTCGATGCACTCGTTGTTGGCTCGATGAAAGCGACACCATTCGGAGAGTCCGGTGACACACGTGCTGATTTTCGTGCCCACCTGCGGGGGGTCATCCGGGTTTTCAACTCCCCGACCGGGGCTCTTATCCGAGAACTCATCGCTGAGTCTCAGTCGGATGCAGCAATAGCGGAAGAATTCCGTCGACGGTTCTGGCGTCCGCGTCGCGAGCTCAGCCTTGCGCACCTGCATCGCGGGATCGACGTCGGCCACGTACGCCCGGACATCGAACCGGAGATGGTCCTTGACGCGATCTACGGACCGCTCTGGCTGCGCCTCACGATTGGCCACCTCCCCCTTCGCCTCAAAGATGCCGATGACATCCTCGATGCAATCTGGCCCGGTGTCGCCGCACAGCGATAGGTCCCCCGCCCGGGTTGCCACCAGTATTGCGTTCGACGTTGGTGGATCTTCGTTCACCCACGGCCTATTTAGGGGATAAAACTATATCGCTAGACATATCGACACGTTACAACTAGAATTATGGAATCATCCGACGAAAGGATACCCCCATGGATGTCGATACCCTCATCAGTGCACTGACCCCGGGCGAGCAGGATGAGTTGCGCGAGCGACTCGCGGCCGCTGGAGAGAGCACTACAAGCACACCAGATGAACCCACGGGTGGGTGCTGTGGCGGCGGTGGCCATGCCTCACAGCATCACGCAAAGAGGCAGGAAATGCGCAAGAGCTGCTGCGCCGGCGCATAGACGGAATCGAACCCGGACTCTCACCGTGCGATAAGCTCGGTGGGAGTCCCGAAAACCCACTAAAGGAGCACGATGGTCGATGACACCGGAACTGATCTGATCAGCCGCCTCGTTGGGGCTGCCATCGGCGACAGTGCGTCAACCGAGAAGGCCGACATGGTTGTTCGACTTTTTGCGAGTCTGCCTGCGCAAAGCCAGGAGCGTCTCCTGCGCGAGGTGTTGGACCAACTCGGGTCGGAGCCCGCGGCCTCCGCGTCGAAGCCTCCCACCGGATCAACCGAACCCTCTCATCGACATATTCCGTTGATGTGGGAACCCGGGGGAAGTCTCCCGGTTCGCAACATCGGTCCCTGGCAGATGTGCTGCCGCATGATGTCAAGAGTGGACCAAGCATCGAGTGTCGACGAATTCGATCCTGGTCTCCCCGCCGAGGTGTTCGCAGCACTCGGCGACAAGACCCGCATCAAGATCATCAGACTTCTCCAGGACAGCGAGCGGCGACTCGAGGACATTGCCCGAACCCTGTCGGTCCCCCCGTCGACCCTGTCGCACCATCTACGCGTGTTACGAACCGCGGGCCTCATCCGCGTCGACAAGCGGGGCCGCTCCAGCTACTACTCCCTCGCCCAGCCCCAGGACTGAGTCTCGCCGTGTGCTCTCGCAGAGGGTCTCACGGAGACGCCTCATCGGCGCCGGCAAACCGAACGCCACGGGGCGACCTGAGGCTGCGAGTGCATGCGGCCGGTGACAGCACCGCCCGCCGCGGGATCTCTTCGAACATCCACCGAGCGAACCACCGGGACACCCACTGTGTGCTGCCCATGAACCGGATGGCGCCTCGGGTCCAACGACTACTCCGCAACAACCACAGCAGTATCCGAGACGTCCGATAGTCGGCGGTGAACTCCGACCGAATCGTCTTGCGATAGGCATCGGCCGCAAGGTCCGGCCGATCGAAATGTTGAAAGATGGATTCAACGGCCAACCGTCCACTGGTCAGAGCCTGCGCGATGCCCTCACCGGTCATCGGATCACACAGTCCGGCTGCATCCCCTAGTCGGAGCAAACCACCATCGGCCGGGTCGGGCAGGGGACGTATCGGGATCGGCCAGGATCGCAACGCTGCGCGTCGGGTCGCCGAATCTCCAAGCAGGCCAACAAGCCAGTCGGATTCGAGGACCCGCTCGGTCTCGGCGACGAGATCACTCGGCGAGCGGTTGGCGGTGTGGAGCGCCACCCCAACATTTGCGGTGTTCTTACCGCTCGGAAACATCCACGCGTACCCGGGCAAGATATCGTCGTGGAACCAGATGTGAATCTGATCGTCCAGATCGAGAGTGTTGTCCAGGTACACCCGCGACGCTATCAACTCATCGCGACCAGCGGTCGCGGGCCGTGGGCGTCCAGTCTTGAAGGTAGGTAACCCGCGTGCGCCACCGGCGTGTATGACGTATGCGGCCTCGACGGGCTCACCGCTGCTGGTAGCCACAACCCACCGGTCTCCGCGAGGCACGATGTCGGTGACGGTCGTTCCCAGGGATGTTTCTGCCCCAGCGTTTTGAGCCACCGTCAGCAACTGTTCGTCAAGCTCGCTCCGGGGCGCCGTTGCGATGTAACAAGTGCCGTCGGTGGGGAGGTCTAGTTGGGCAACATGTCCGCTCGGTGAGGTGATCCTGACTCCAACGATCGGGCGCCACGATGGGACTGACGCGGGTTGTATACCGAGTGCGGCAAGTTCGCGCAGGGCCACAGTCGTAAGACCGTCACCGCAGGTCTTGTCGCGCGGGAAACTGGCACGATCGATGATACGAACGGAAAGCCCAACGGATCGTGCATGGATCGCCGCGGAGCATCCGGCGGGACCCGCACCCACAATCACAACGTCTCGGTACACGCCGATCACGAAGGCTGACCGCGGCTCACTCTGGGACCGCGCCACCAGCGACAATACTCGGGCCCTCTCCCGAGCATCATCGCTGGCAACGATGCGGTGTCAGTCAGCGAGACGCGCGGCGATCATTTCGAAAGCGCCTCGCGAATGGCGTCGAGCGATAACCGGGTGATGCTCTCGAACTCTCCGTTGGAGATGTAGAGCGTCGCCTCGGTCAGAACAGCAGGACCCCCTACCGGGTCCCCGGTGACCGTCTCTCCGGCGGGTACCTCCAGCACGATATTGATTCCCTCGACGGTGAGCGGAACACGCGAGAACCTCCATACCGCCTCGGCCACTGATGACTCGATCGGAAACAGTGCAGTGAAGTTCACGAAACCAGCCCCAAAGAATCCGACGCAATCCTGCTCGGTGCCACACTCGATCGCCACAAGCTCGCCTTCGGGGGTCAGACCGAACAGCGACAACACCACCCTCCCCTGGGGGCCGGGCTGAAGGGGTTCATTGGTCAAGACTTCGAAGGCGCCGGGATCACCTGCGTCGAAGAACACCTTCTCGGTGACGGTGCACTCGCCAAGCTCGGCATCGTCGCCCATCGCCGTGTCCCGGCATTTCACGTCTTCGGGCGGCACCTCGGTGGCTGGTTTCACACAGGCGACACTGGCGTCCGCATTCTGGACCGCACCCTGCACCGTCCAGGATTCGACCCCCCTGGCCGGGCCGAAACCCCCGGCAGAAGTAGCTGAACCAACATATTCAACGATCACGAGACCCGAGTACGACACAGTTCCGGACCCGAGCGAGGCACAATAAAAGCGGGTCGGCTCGGTCCCGCTGATGGAGCCGGACGCGGACCAGGCACCATCCACACCTTCTCGAATCGAGAACAGTTCACGAGCGGAGTATCCGGCAGTGATCTGCTCGGGCGTATACCCGACCTGAAGTTCCGCTGGCACACTGTCACCGACAGCGACCGAGGCGGGTGCATTCACCGTGATATCGCGATAGAAGTCCCACCGCAGCTCCACGACGGTGAAGTGATCAATGGTTGCAACCACCACCGGGCTGCCCGAGGTATCGACGGTGAAGTCCAGTGGCTCGATCGAGCCGTCGGCAGATCTTGTCGCGACCAGCACACCACGAGAAAGCTCGTCGGCGTTCACCTGGAACCGCAGCTCTACCGGTGTGTCGAACGTTGAACCGTCGGGTCCGAGTTCGTAGCTCCGCAACGATTCGCCGAACCCGTCGAACTCCTCAATCGAGCCAGCGGCTGCGACCGTGATAGCGCCGGATCCGTCGGGGGGAACGACCGTCAACATCCCGTCTGGCGACACGACGTTGCCCTGCGACGTGGTTGCCGGGTTGGTCGAGTCGACGCTCGGTGTCGCACTCCCGCCCCCGCACGCGGCCGCAACCATTGCGACCGCAAGAAACATCCATTTCAAGCGAACAACAGTCGCCATCGGTGCTCTCCTCTCACGGCGACCGGGCCGAGCCCTCGACCGTGCGCCGTCGCCATTGGGTGACCTTACCAGCAGACCCCGCGTCTTTGCACTGTGTCGGTAGAAGTAATTCGACGCATGGCAGGTGGTCAACATCCGGGCATTGCCCCCGGGTGCGAGCACACAGTTCCGCAACGCTCACGAGACATTCCGTTGCGTGCCGCCACACAGCTCGCATTGACATCGACGATGTGACCCTCGCGGGAAATCGGTTCGCC
>JAADIG010000105.1:0-3462 GCA_013151445.1 Actinomycetota bacterium | reverse complement strand
ACGGAGCGGAACTCTGAGTTCATCTCGGGTTGGTTGGTCTCACACGGCAAGAGACTGGTGCGAACATGGCGCCTGTGTGTCCTCTTGAGTGCAGGCTGGCCTCGCTTCATCTCGGCTGTGGACCCGCCTCGAAGCAAACCACCAAACTTTTCTCTTGACCTTCCATCCGAGGGGTAGGTATAGAGTTGCGACATCATGCAGTCGTTGGGTACAAGCAGCGCCGAAAACCTACTCCCGCCAAAGCCAGCCTTTCGCTCCCCGCTACGTATCGGCATCATTTTCACCCTCCTGATCCTCGGCCTGAACCTGGGCACCAATCTCCTGATCGGCGGGTTCGATCCACAGATCCACCAGCTCCTCCTCCGAGATGTCTCGCCTGAAGCGCTCGTCACCAACGGTCCCCCACCCGCATTCGCCGAGATGCCGCCACCGAAGGACAAAGCAGACGTCGCCCACATGGCATTCGAGGTCGTGCTCACCGACTTTTTCCCCCAGAGCCTGTACAACACGGTCTACGTCTTCTTGATCAGTCTCTTTGCGGCGAACACACCGATGATCGCCGAGCGCGAGCTGCGGATAATTACGTGGATGGTGGGGCTGGGTGGATTCACGTTCGCGCTCGTGTTCCTCATCACCGCGTTACTCACACCCACTTTCGGACCGGCGGGTCACGCCATTGCCCGAACCTGGCTCTTCCCGATCCCTGCGCTGATGATCGCGATTGCATTCACCTGGACAATCTTTGCCCATATCGCCGCCCTCTTCATCCCTGCACGCGAGGAAGTTGCCTGATATGAAACTTATCCAACGACGTCACATCCCTCTGCTGTCGGCTCATAAGGACCACACTGCTTCTGCCGCGATCACACCCCTCGCCGCACCGGAACTGGTGGTTATCCCGCTTCGCCAGCACATTGGCGAAGCGGGTGAGCCGGCCGTCGCAATCGGGGACCGGGTGCGCATTGGAGACGTCGTCGGAGAGTCCGCTGCCCGGGTTACCGCCACAGTGCACGCATCCGTCTCGGGCCGCATCCGCGACGTGAAGGACTACCCCCATCCCCTGGGGGGCCTCGTCCCTGCGGTGGTGATCGAGAACGATGGGCGGGACGAATGGGTCGATCTGCCGGTGATCGGCGAACCCGAACACGCAACACCCGACGAACTTCGCAGTGCTGTCCGCAGAGCGGGCGTCGTCGGGATGGCGGGTGCTGGTTTCCCCACGGCCGTCAAGCTGGACCCTCCTCCGGACTCCGACATCGATACGGTCATCATCAACGTGATGGAGGGTGAGCCATACCTTTCGGCAGATCACCGAATGGCCCTCGAGCATTCCGACGAAGTCGTCGACGGCCTGCGCTGGATCATGAAGATGGTCGACGCCCCCCACGCCATCCTTGCGGTGGAGTCGGACAAGGAGGATGCGGCGGCGGCACTCGAACGTGCTGTGGCGACCGCTGGACTGGGATCACGGGCCGAGGTTCGGCTGCTGCCACGGGACTATGCGGCAGGAGCGGAAAAGATCCTTGTCGAAGTCGTCCTAGGTCGGGAAATCCCGAGCGGGGGGTTTCCCTACGATGTCGGTGTTGAGAGCCAGAACGTGAGTACGACGGCGGCGGTTTCGAGAGCCATACGCCTTGGTTCGCCTCTCGTGGAGCGGGTCGTGACAGTGGCTGGCGACGGTGTGGAACGTCCCGGCAACTACCTGATCCGGATCGGGACATCCTTCGACCATGTTCTCGACGAGGTCGGCAGAACCGGGGATGTCGATCGGGTCATCATGGGTGGCCCCATGATGGGTATCGCACAGGCAGACCTTGCGGTCCCCGTCATCAAAACGACTACGGGAATCCTGGCCATGTCACCGGCGGAATCCCGACAGGGGTCGGAAGTTCCCTGCATCCACTGTGCCTGGTGCGTCGAGGTCTGCCCCATCGGACTGATGCCCTATCTCCTCGTCGACCTGGTCCGTTTCCTTGACCCTCGCGACGCTGCCGCCTACAACATCCTTGACTGCTTCGAATGCGGTCTCTGCGACTTCGTATGCCCCGCCAACATCCCTCTGGTAGATGTGATCCGGGGCGGCAAACACACCCTCCGAGAGCGAACCGCATGAAGGTCACGTCCTCGCCACATGTTCGGCGCCTCCTCTCGAAACCTCGTGTCATGTGGGAGGCGTTTGGGGCGTTACTTCCTGCTGCGATCTTCGGTATCTGGTATTTCGGTCCCATCGACACTCTCCCCCAGGTCGTCGCCGCGATCGCGGGTGCGGTCGCGGCACAGGCCATCGTCGAACGATTCCGCCATCGACCAATCACCGTGATGGACGGAGCACCGTGGGTCACCGGCCTTATCCTTGGCATGAGCCTCCCCCCAGCGCTGAGTCCGTTGATCGCGCTGGCTGGCGGCGCAGTTGCGACCGGGGTCATCAAGGAGTTCGTCACCACCTCGACCGGGAGAACCCTGCTGAACCCCGCCATGGCCGCCCGGGTATTGATCGTCTCGGAATTTCTGGTTCCCATGACCACATTCCCCGTCGATGGTGTGTCGGGGGCGACCCCGCTGGCATCGGCCACAGGGCCCGGCTACTTCGATATGTTCTTCGGAACGAGGGGTGGTTCGATTGGGGAAACCACGGCCGTCCTCCTGCTGCTCGGTGGGGCCTACCTCATGTGGCGTGGAATCATTCGATGGCATATCCCGGCGGCGTATCTGGTCGGTGTCGTCGTGACATCGCTGATACTCGGACGCGACCCGCTCTTCGACCTCCTAGCCGGCGCAACCATCATGACGGCGTTCTTCATCGTCACGGACCCGACGACATCACCGGCGACAGTTCCCGGCCGATTCGGGTTCGGGTTTGCGACCGCTGGCATCGCGACGTTCATCCGCATCACGACATTGTTCCCAACCGGGGAGGCACTCGGTGTTGTCCTCGGCAATATCGCCACCCCATTCATAGACCGGGTCGTGACAAACCGCGTGTACGGGACGGGGAAACGTCGAGAGAGGAAGCCGGCATGATCTCGCGACGACGTTTCCTGAGGGACATGCTCGGTGTCGTGGTCGGAGCGGGGGTGGTCGGCCTGCCAGTGTGGGATTGGGTCTCCGAACGTCGACCTGTGAGCCGCTTCCGCAGACCGATGATGGGGACCGATGTCGAGATCGTCCTCGCTGATCTCGATCAGAAAACCGCCGCGGCTGCGGCCCAACGGGTGTTCGCGACGATGGAAACGACGGCTAACGGCCTCACGATCTTCGATCCCGCCAGTGCCCTGAACGCCCTCACCGCATCCGCCGGTACTGGTCCCGTCCGAGTTGCCGGAGATGTGGAAGCCGTCCTGAGCCAGGCAGTCACCATGCAGATCCGAACCGAGGGGGCGTTCACGCCCGCCATCGGTCCACTCAGCAAGCTCTGGTCTCCGTCACGTTCCCAGATACCGCAGCGGAACGTCATCGAGCGGG
>JAADIG010000023.1 GCA_013151445.1 Actinomycetota bacterium | reverse complement strand
CAGCCGCCCGGTCAGTTTCCTGTCGGGCAAGGTCCCGAACGGTGCGGGCTTCGTCGCTGGCGCGCTGAAGGATTGACTCGGCCTCGGTCTGAGCCTGGGCAATGATATTCGTCCCCTGGGCGCGGGCCTCGGCGAGGCCTTCATCGGGTGTGCCATCACCCTGGTCTCTGTTTAGGTCACCAAGCTCGACGGCCTGGCTGCGTGACAGTTCCTCATACTTCTCCGCACGGGCTCGCTCGGCGATCGCATCGGCACGGGCCTTGGCGAGCTCCTCAGTGATAGTCTCTACGTCGCCGTCCGAAACGGTCGCGGCGTATCGAGCGGCTTCCTCACGGATCTGGGCGGCCTCTTCTCGTGCTGCGATGAGCACTGCTTCGGGGGAAACCGAATCCGGCCCGTCAGTCTGCACGCCACGAGTCGCGTCAAGCATCTCCTTGACGTCAGCAAGCAGTTCGTCGGCCTTCTCCCTGGCTTCGTTCTCAATCTTCTCGGCGCGGCGATTCGCCTTCTCAAGGATGCGGTCCTTCGCATCGAAGACGGCGTACATGGCGTTGTCCATCGACTTCGCCTCAGTCGCCTTCATCTCGCCGACCATGTGTTCCAGGTCGCCGATTCGACGCGCCGATTCGCGGGCGTGGCCTTCCATTTCGCTGAACGCAGCTTCTAGGTCGGCGAGGTACGCCCTGACTTCTTTCTTGTTGTATCCGCGGCGGGCATCCTTAAAGTTTGCCTCGTTGATCGCAGATGACATGTCAGATGAGTCCTTCACTAGACAGGTATCGGTTGTGGCCTTGTCGATCTAAAGCATCGCACATGTTCATTTGTAGCACGCACGCCGACACTAGACCGCGTCGAGGATCGATTCGTGGAGACCAACGAACGCCTCCAGATACTCACGTCGCTCGGCCTTCAAGCTCGTCACCAGGTCCCGGAATTCGTCCATGCGCCCCTGGCGTTCGTAGAGACGCCGGGGCTGGAGTAGTTCGTCGTCGGGGAATGCCGGTAGGTCGGCGACAACCGAGTACCCGAAGTCGGGATCCTCTTCCCAGTTGATCGTTCCCGCAACGATGCCCTCAAGTACCGCCGAGCTGTGGAGAATCTTGACCTTCTTGGAGCGTTCGTCATCATCGGTGCCGCCGACACGTCCGGTGTTCATGAGATAGACCTCGAGGTCGGGCATCGTATCGAGAAGTTCAAGGAGTCGGTTGCCCTGCCAGGCGTTGTTGTTGAAAAAGAACGGGTTCGTGCCGGGAACACGGAGATTCTTGCCGGCCTCGGCCTTGCCCCCCGCGGAGGTTCCTTTTGTTTCCCCGAGCATGAAATACGCAGCTGCCTGCTCCCGCTTGAGATGCACGACGGCCGGGATGATCGTTTCGTTGCGGTTGAGTAAAAGGAGGAAGTTCGCCTTTGGCAGATCACGTGGGTCTCGATGGCGAATGTTGGCGAGCGGAAATGTGGACCTGCCGTTGGCGGTGTACGAATCGTTGAAGAAATCGACCGTCCCGTCGGGCTCGGTGTGGGTGTTCTCCAGCCAAGCATCGGGACGTGTCGTACCGCCGTAGATGGTCGGTTCGTCATCGGGGTCGAGACCGATCGTCTTAGCGAAACAGCCGTTCTCCGAGGCGTACACGTGGCCGCCGGGCATGAGCGCCATGAAGTCGTCCTGCACGGGAAGTGAACCGAGCTGTTGGCGGAACGTCGTCGTTGTTTTCCCGGTGCCCGACAGACCCAGAATCAGTGCAACCTTCTCTGCGCCGTTCACGTCGGGGAACGCCTTGAGACCCGAGTGAAGTGCCAACCCGCCACGTTGATATACGAGGTGGTTCCACATGCGAAGGCCCCCCATCTTTGCTTCCCCGAAATAGTCGGAGCCGAAAACGCGGGTGACATATTCGTCGTGGTCAACCGTGATCAGCCGATCGTCTGGCATGCCGGGGGCGGGCAAACCCGGGGTGTAGATCACCGTGAATTCGGGGTGCCACGATGCGTCCTTCGGGAAGTACAGCTGCTGTTGCATCGCAGGAATGTTCGCCGTCGATTTTTCCATGAACAGACGACACCCCGTGCGAAACGCCGGGTCGGGGCCGATGTAACCCTCGATGAGGATCATGTCCTTGTCAGCAATGTAGGCATCTTGTTGCGCCGCCCACTCAGCAGCACTCGCCGCCGACATACGGTTCTGGAAGTTCTCCTCATCAGCGACGAAGAACGTCGAGCCCGCAAGCCGAGCAGTGACTTCCGCCTGGTAGCTGAGGTTCCCGAATTCGGTCTCAATAACCCGAGGCATATGATCAATGACCCATTGGCGCATCTCCGCCTGTGTGGGGTTGACCGCTATTGATTTCGCTGCCGGTAGTTCGAATGCCATTGTCGGCGCTCCTGTGACGTCTCTATTGACCGGACGGTTTGTTTGAGGTTCACCGACGGGGACGGCATACGGTTAGCTCATGGCTACGCATCGTCTTCCCCACCAGATGGACGGCTACGCGATGCATCCCGCACCGGGTGTCTGCCCTGGTCCCTGCTCGTAAACACCCATTATGGACGAATGACAAACATGGTGTCTAAACGGCCACTCAACCCGAGTCGATACACGCAACCATGTCGCTGGCGACAAGGTGCGCCTTCTCCTCTGCCTCGTCGAGTGTTTCGCCTGGGGTGGCAGCGAGGTCCACATAGATCTTCAGTTTGGGTTCGGTACCGCTTGGTCGAACCAGGACTCTGCCCCGATCACCAAGTGACAACTCGACCAGGTTGGAAGCGGGCAAATACCGTGGCCGCTCGTCGGCACCCACCGCAAAATCTTTCACCGCGACGATGGAGACACCGGACAGTGCCCCCGGTGGGGTGGCCCTGAGACGGTCCATCATTGCTGCGATTTCGTCGGCACCGTCGGCACCCGGACGTTTCACTGATCGTTGCAGAGACACCCATCGCCCATATCGCTCCCCGAGCCGGGCAAGGTGCTCGCTCAGCGTCGTCCCTTCGCCTTTCAAGCGGGCGACAAGGTCGACCATGACGACCGCTGCCGACAGCCCATCCTTGTCGCGTACCGCGGGCCCGACTGAGTACCCGAGTGCTTCTTCGTAGCCGAAGAGGAACGAATCACCGGTCGCGTCGTGATCAAGTGCGGCGTTCCAGATCCACTTGAACCCGGTGAGTGTTGACCGGCACTGCGCACCGTTCGCCTCGGCAATGGTGTTCAACAGCGGCGACGACACTATCGACATGCCGACAAACGGGTCTGTCTGGTCGCTGTGGGACAAGAGGTAGTCGCCGAGAATCCAACCTATCTGGTTACCGGTGAGCGGTGTCCACCCGGAGCCGTCGTAAACCGCGACCGCCAGACGGTCGGCATCGGGATCATTGGCGAGCGCCACATCCGCACCGCAGGCAGCCGCGGTTCGTAACAGCAGGTCCATGGCTCCGGGTTCCTCGGGGTTGGGGAACGCCACCGTGGGGAAAGTGCCGTCGGGATCGAACTGCTCGGGTACCACATGCACATCCCGGTACCCGAAATGGTTGAGGGCCTCGATGATGAATCGGCCACCGACACCGTGCATTGCCGAATAGGCAACGGTCACATCCGGAGCGTTCTCGGCGGGTGTCCGGATCGCGACCATGTCGTCGAGGTAGTCGTCGAACACTGTCATCGGGGCGATCGAGACCAGGTCATGGTCGGTCGCAGCGATTGGAATCTCGTTGGCAACGGGGGCAGCGTCGATGGCGGCACTGATCAGCCCGTCAACCGGGGGGATGATCTGGGCACCGTTGCGGTCGTACACCTTGTATCCGTTGTCTGCGGGCGGGTTGTGGCTCGCCGTGACGACAATTGCGGCACGGGCACCGTATTGCAGAGCCGCGTAGGCAACCAACGGGGTTGGCACGAACTCATCGAACATGACCACTGGGATGCCGGCCGCAGCGAGCACACCGACCGTGTCTTCGGTGAACTGTCTGCTTGATAGTCGGGCGTCGTAACCGACAACGACCGGAGTGTTGCTGCGGGCGTCGTCACGACCATTGAGGTAGTCCGCAAGACCCTTCGTCGCACGGATCACTGTTGCACGGTTCATCCGGTTGGAACCCGCCTCGACACGACCCCGCAGACCGGCCGTCCCGAATGCGATCGTGCCGGCCATCCGGTCGGCAATCTCATCGGTATCACCGGCGTCGAGCAGGCGCTGCATTTCCGAACGGGTGACGGGGTCGGGGTCGCCCGCAATCCAGTCGCGGGCACGTGCCACCGCGTCGGTCACCATGGTATCGGTCATCGGGGTATCGGTCATCGTGAGAATCGGGCCGCGCACCGCGGTGAGCTCATGTGTCGAGCGCTCTGCGCAGGAACGCCGCCATCTGTTCACGAGTGACGTTGTCGTTGGGACAGAAGCGGTCGTTCGTTGGGGGGTTACAACCCTGGGTGATCCCGGCCGCCGCCAACTTCGCAATAGCGTCTTCGAAAATGGACCCGTCATCGTCAACGAACGTGTTCGCACCACCCGACGGCAGGTCCAGCGCACGGGACAAGAACGCCGCCATTTGGCCACGGGTGACATTGTCGGTCGGGCAGAACCGGTCGTTCGTCGGGGGGTTACAACCCTGGGTGATCCCGGCCGCCGCCAACTTCGCAATGGCGTCTTCGAAAATGGACCCGTCATCGTCAATGAACGTGTTCGCACCACCCGACGGCAGGTCCAGCGCACGGGACAAGAACGCCGCCATTTGGCCACGGGTGACGTTGTCGGTTGGGCAAAACTCGTCGTTGTCTGGCGGGTTACAGCCCTGGGTGATCCCCACATTGGCGAGCCAGACAATGTCGCTGTTGAAGATCGAACCACCGACATCGCCGAGCACCCTGAACACGACACCGGTGACGGGGCTTATCTCGCCGGCGTCGGTGACGACGACCGAGACGAAGTAGTTGCCGCCCGAGGTTGGAGTGAAGGAAAAGGTCGGGTTCGTCCCTGTGGCGACAGCGAACCCGGTTGGTGACAGAGCCGTCCAGGCGTACGTTGGTGCGTCGACGGGTCCGTTTAGCTGTGCGGTGAAGGTCGACGAAACACCGACACCGCCAACGGCATCACCCATGGCGACAACACTCAACACGTCGTCGTCGGTGATGTTCACGGTGACACTTTGAACCACAAGATCGTTGTAGTCGGTGTCGGCGGAGATCACCGTGTGGCTGATCTGCACCGAGTGGTCGCCCTCGGCGATGGAATCGTCCGGTGCACTCACCGACACGTTCTGGATAATATTCCAGTTGACGGGGGTAAACGTGAC
>JAADIG010000059.1 GCA_013151445.1 Actinomycetota bacterium | reverse complement strand
GGTCCGCACGGTTCGCGACCCTTAGCCAGTACAAGGCTGATCTGGCTTCGGTGGTGTCATCGATCGATCGCCCACCGGTGGTCGTTGGTCATTCGATGGGCGGGCTCATCACCCAGCGTCTTATCGCGGACACGACCGTTGCCGGGGCTGTGCTGTTGGCATCCGTGAATCATCGGGGTCCCTGGGGTGTGACGGTTTCGACCGCGACCCAACACCCGTGGCTGTTTGCCAAGTCGTCTGCGACGCTCAGTCTTGGCCCGCTCGTTTCGACGAACGAGCAGGTTCGTGACATGTTCTTTACCGCTGACACTCCTGAGGAACTTGTGGCCTGGACTGGTGAGCGGCTCATGGCCGAGTCATATGTGGCGTATCTCGACATGTTCCTAGGGGCATCGCCAAAGAAGGCGTCGGGTGTCCCGATTCTGGTGCTTGGTGGCGAGAAAGATGCAATATTTCCACCGTCGGTTGTACGAAAAACCGCCAAGGCCTACGGGGTTGAGCCGGAGTTCTTTCCGGGCATCGGTCACGACATGATGCTCGACACCGGATGGGAAGCCGTCGCCACACGAATCGGCGAATGGGTACGCGGGCTGCACTAGACCACCTGTCCCCAAGGTTGTGATCCGTAGTGCGAACCACGGACCCCCACTCCGTTGGTGGCCGTTTCTCGTCGCCCATTGACCGAATGCGGAGCAATCCACACTGTCGTCGTTCGCTGGTCCGCGACCGGGCTCCTCGGTTTCACGACAAGGTGGGTGGCACGTGATGGTCCCCGTGCCTGAGGTGTTCCCGGGCAGCCCTATGGGTGCAGAGGTGATCGATCCTGGGAGAGGAGGCGTGTGAGGGTCTCGGTGCGTGGGGTCATTCCGAGGTCTTGGGTTGTTGGCCATTCGTCGATCTCGTCGCGTGCGAACTCGATCCACTGTTCGATGGTCTTGAACATCTCGATCTGGAAGGTGGCGAACAACACTGAGAGATGCGTGCGCTCCGGGAAGGGATGTCCATCGTCGAGGTAGGAACCCATCAGTTCGACGATCGCCTCATGGTGTTCGCCGATATCCGCTTTGAGCTCGTCGAGAGCTCTGAACATATCCTCGCGTGACCCGTGGTCGGCGAACAGCACCCTCAGGAGAGCTTCGATCTCGAGTCGGGGTGGCTGGGTTCTGGTCCGTGTCCACTCCTTGAGGACCTGGCGACCCGCTTCGGTGATCGTGTAGACGTTGCGGGTCCGGTTGCCGTTGTCTTCCTGGTGAACTGTGGCGAGGCCGAGTTTGACCAGCTTCTTGGGTTCGGAGTAGAGGAGACGTTCGGACTTGGGCCAGGCGTAACGGAGGCTTCGTTGGGCTTGCTGTGTGAGCTCGTACCCCGTCCAGGGTTTGAGGTCGAGAAGGGCAAGAACAGCGTATGAAGATGTTGTCGTGTGCGATGTCATGTTCTTGACTTTACTGCATCCTACAGCATAGGATATGCTGCAACTTGCAGTAAGGATGTTTCGAGTCGATAACACCGGACTCCTGCAACAGCCACCAGGAGGCAGCGAAAATGAAGAGCAACGTCGAAGAACTCCCGATCGCCCACGAGGCCCTCGGAGAGATGATCCGGGGGCAGGACTGGGGCGGGATGACCAGCGCATACATGGAGTACCCGACCGGCCTCGACTTCTGTCCTCTGCTTGAGGGTCTGGAGCGGGACCATTGTCAGTGTCCGCATTGGGGATACGTCATCGAGGGCAACATTCGCGTTAACTACGAGGACGGCACCCAAGAGATCGTGGGCGCAGGTGAGATCTACTACTGGCCCTCCGGTCACACCGTTTTCGTCGAGGAAGCGGTCAAGATGGTTGAGTTCAGTCCCCACGATCAGATGTCGCAGGTACTTGCCCACGTTGTTGGCAAGCTGTAGGTGCGAGAGTTTGATCTGGGCTCGCAGTCGCGAGAAGTAGTGGGACACCCGCACGAATCGATGAGGAGGACATAATGGAGATCACCGAACATATCGCAGCCGTTAGAGACGAAGCCAGGCTCTTTGCGGAGGCAGCCCGAGCGGGCGGACTCAATGTGGAGATAGCTGGGTGTCCGGGGTGGACCATGCGGGACCTGGTCCGGCACTTGAGCGAGATACACCTGTGGGCTGCGGCCCACATTGCCCAACCCCATGAAAAACCCTGGGTAGACGATCTCGCTGAACTCACCGAGTTCTGGCCGGATCTCGCCGTCTTCTGGCCAGAAGACGGCGATCTGATCGACCACTATCTGGACACCAATGCAAACCTGATTGGTGCACTCGAAGCAGCACCGCTCGATGTGGAGTCCTTCACATTCCTCCCCGCACCGTCGCCACTGGCGATGTGGGCGAGGCGGCAAGCTCACGAGATTGCCGTGCACCGATTCGATGCCGAGGACGCCGCCGGGACGACGTCCAGTTTCGACCCTGCGTTCGCCTCCGATGGAGTCGACGAACTGCTTGCCGCCTTCGCACCACGAGCCAGCGAGTTGCCGAGAACGACCACCCAGGCGATTGTCGTTCACGCAACCGACACCGATGATCGTTGGCATGTCACCTTGTCGCCCGAAGGCATCTCCACGGTCCGCGATGACGGACCCGCCGATGTCACGCTCACCGGACACGCATCGGACCTGTATCTCGCCCTGTGGAACAGGAATGAAAACGCGGACGTCACTGTGACCGGTGATCAAGAGGTCTTCGAGTTCTGGCACCAGAACCACAGGGTCCGGTGGAGTAGTTGACCTTCACCGACACTCGCGTGGGTCGATTGCGCGTGCGGCCGGGCCATCCGAGCGTTCAGTGGGCTCCGCGGTGATCGGAGATGAGGAGGCGGCGATGTGAGGAGCAACATCGCGAACCGACCGATCATCCGGGTTATCGGGAAACAGAGACGGAGAACCTGATGGAGATCGCCGAACACATCACGACCGTCCAGAGAGAAGCCAGGCTCTTTGCGGAGGCGGCCCGAGCGGGCGGACTCGAAGCGGATATCGCTGGTTGTCCGGGATGGAACATGCGGGACCTGGTCCGGCACCTCAGCGAGATACACCTGTGGGCTGCAGGTGTGATTTCACAGCGTGCCACGAAGCTGTTCCCTGACGATATCTCGGAACACACCGAGACCTGGCCCGAACTGGCCGTCTTCTGGGCAGACGACGGTGATCTGGTCGACTGGTATCTCGAGACGAACGCCAACCTCGTCCAGTGCCTCGAGGACGCTTCATCGAATGATGAGATCCCCTACTTTCTCAAGGCACCGTCACCACTGGCGATGTGGGCGCGACGCCAGGCTCACGAGATCGCCATGCATCGATGGGACGCCGAGAGCGCTTCGGGCGACCCATCGGGGTTCGATCCGATTCTTGCCGCCGACGGGATCGACGAGACGGTTGATGCGTACGCCACGCGTGCCGACGAGTTCCCCACAATGAGTACCTGGACCATGGCCGTTCACGCGGTGGACACCGGCGACTGCTGGCACCTCACCGTAACTCCAACAGGTATCACCACAGTCCGCGGCGATGGGCCGACAGATGTCACGCTGAGCGGCTCCGCCTCCAACCTCCATCTCGTCTTGTGGAACAGGACCAAGGACTCGACCATCACCGTGGACGGTGATCGTGAACTCCTCGACTCATGGCATACGAACGTGAAGAGGCGCTGGCCCTTCACGACCCACTACAGCTAGCCGTTGCGCCCTTCAATATTCCTTGTCGGCGTGTGAGGAGGGGGAGAGTCAACCGCAACGGAAGGGGAGGAAGAGCGCCCGGGGATATGTCGGCGGGGCCGAGGTCACCCCACGACTCGTTGCCAAACACGGCGCTATGGGCAACTTCATCGGTACCCACAACGAAACGGTCCGAGAAGGGGACCGTCCGCGTTGAACACTGCGACACCGTCGGAACCGCGGATGATCTCATTCACCGATCTGCTCCACCCGCAGCAACGGGATACAGCACCGCGTTTTCCAATTCCTTGCTCCGTTCGATACCGGGACGATGGAACGTATCGTGCGCGATGGCAAGCCGCGCCCGCAATCGATAGCAGCGGAATAGCGTCTCGATTGACGCCCGGCGCCCACAGCATGTGGCGTGCCCGCCCGCCGGTCCGTGGTGGTACTCGTCTCTGCGCCCCTACCCGCACCGGTCTTCGTTGCACCCGATCTCGGTGCGCCCGCTACCTGGTCGATCCGAGGCGGTACCGCCGATACATGGCGATACGCCCGGCCGTTTGTTCCTGCAACCTGCATGGTGTAACTCGCAGGATGCAAGTTGCAGTACATAATGTTGGAGGTTGGTGACCCCACCGGTCGCGAACAGGAGACGGACCGATGCGATGTGAAAGTCACGATGCCTTGCGAGCGCCACTCTTGCGGGAACGCTCGTGATGTCGGTACCGAGTGTGGCTCTTGTCAATGTGCTTGCAGAGGTGAGTCTGGACTGGGTCGGAAAGGGTGCATCCCAGATCACCCGGAGCGAGTTTGAGGGCATCAACGGCATAGGAGAGCACGCTTCCTCACAAAAAACCCCGCCGGGGGACCACGTGCCGGAGAGGCATGAAAGTAAAGGAGAAGGATATGAGTCAAGCCATCATCAACACACCAGGGGTACCGAGCGGAGAGTCTTTCTCTCCGGCGAAGAGTCACTGGGCGGCCGTCATCGTCGGCGTCGCCATCGCCAGTGTTCTTGGCTACGGGTCGGCGCTCGTCGCAACGGGTCACCTGCCCTGGGTCGGTCATCAGGTTGAAATACCCCTCACCGCCGAGGCGCCACCAGCAGCCCAGGCCGGTGTCGTGAGCAGCGGAGTCGTCGATCCGTCCGAAGCGCAAGTTGCCACTGCCGCTGCGCCAGCAGCGGCCGGTGTGGTCGATGGGATGTCACGCGAGATGGTGACGCATAGCGCACTGGATGCATTCGAGTTGCGGTCGGCTTTGGCGGCGATCGAAGTCGGCTCGGGTTCCATTGCACCGCACAGCGCACTGGATCCGTTTGAGTTGCGGAACGGCATCGAGTTCGGGAGAAACCCAGGCTCGCCCGCGCCCCCGATGAGCGGGACGGGCAATCCACGGCCGGCGTTCGAGTAGCCTCCGCGACGTCTGCCGTTCGGGTGGGGAGAGACTGCTGTCTCTCCCCACCGCCGCGTCCGTGCCAGTTCTCGGTCTGTTCGGCTATCCGAGGGTTGACATAGTGCAGCAACGTCCATACCCTTGCTCAAACGCGATCATCCAGAGCGGTGGAGGGACAGGCCCTTTGAAACCGCGGCAACCGGGGTAACACACGGTGCCAATGCCTGAACG
>JAADIG010000081.1 GCA_013151445.1 Actinomycetota bacterium | reverse complement strand
TCGATCACGTGTTCCAGGTTGGTGAGAACTTCACAATTGAGGGCATACCCGTCGAAATCATTGGCCGGAGTGGAGAGGGGTTCGTCGTCGCAATCGGTGACCCGGCGACATCCGGTCTGCGCTTCTACGACACCGCCGGATCCATGTTTCTCAACGCGATCGAGTGGTTGGCCACTGAAGGTATCACGGCAGGCTGTAACCCACCAGCGAACAACTTGTTCTGCCCGACGGACAACGTCACCCGCGGCCAAATGGCGGCCTTCCTGGTGCGTGCACTCGGGTTGACCGATCCCGGACCCGGCGATCTGTTTATCGACGACGACAACTCCGTATTTGCGTCAGCCATCGACAAACTCGCAACCGCAGGCATCACCGCGGGATGTAACCCGCCGGTCAACGATCGCTATTGCCCCGACGAAAACGTCACGCGAGGGCAAATGGCGGCATTCCTGGTCCGCGCGCTCGGACTCACCGATCCGGGCGCAGGCAACCTCTTCATCGACGATGACAACTCGGTGTTTGCGTCCTCCATCGACAAGCTCGCAACCGCAGGCATCACACGAGGATGTAACCCCCCGACCGCTTCTGCCCAGACGACAGGGTGACTCGCGGACAGATGGCTGCATTCCTGCAAAGGGCTCTGACCCCATAGGCCCACCCGGGATACCAACCAACGGGCCACATCGATATATTTTCGTCGACGTGACGGGGAACTGTGCGAGCCACGGACAACCAGAAACAGTGTTGTGGCGGCCGCTTTACACGAACCCGAAGTGGCCGACATACTCTGGGTCGGCCGTTACATTATGTGACGGCGCGGCGGGGCTTTATTGCAGAGGTAGGCGGGTTTCCGGGTCGACGGATTGACCTGGAAGGAACACGGACGTGAAAACCCAGACCGACACGACTCGTTTCGTGAGAATGATGCTCGCGACCATGGTCGTCTGGACACTCGCTATTGCGCTCCCAGCCGGTGCCACCACACGAACCCCAAACGTCGGCGATCTCAACAACGCTGCCGAACCTGTGGCAACCGAACAGCCAGCCCGACCCTTCGATCTCGTCGGTTCCGACTACACCGTGTCCGTGCTCCCCCGCCCCGACGGCTGGGTCGATTCCCTAGAGGGTGACTCCCAAACGCCGACCGCCTACAGCGACGACCCGCTCGGTATCGTTGCGAAGGCGCCGTTCGTCCGGCGATACTCGCTCGACACCGACTACTGGCAGGTGTACCTCTGCGGTGGCACGTCCGTGACCATGACCCAGGCGGTGAATTCACTCAATGGAAATACCGCCGCCTACTACTCCTCCTGGTCTCAGGGGGCCCTCCAGCTTTCCTTCTCCGCCGGTGCATCGCTCACCCCGACCGGAAGTGACCCGAACTGCCGGTTGGCCGCTGAGACCGACGCAGCCGCCGGCACCGAAGGAGTGTTCATCATCGACACCGTCACCGGTGGAGGGTTTGCGTCACCCGGGAGTGTGTGTTTCAGCGGCGAAGACTGTGCCTGGGTGCCGAGTACGGTGGCAACCGGGAGCGGACGATACGCCGTCGTCGGCGACACCGCCTTTGCAAACTATCCCCAGGTCGTCGTTCACGAACTCGGCCATTCTTACCACTGGCCACACTCCAATAGCGGAGCATTCGAGTATGACAACCCGATCGATGTCATGAGTGGGAACGCCGGCACGGTCCAGGCCCTGTCGACACTCGCATACAACCGATACCTCTCCGGATGGGTCGACCCTACCGATGTCTTTGTCACAAACGGCAACTACGCCGAGGTCACGCTGCAACCGGGCACCTCTTCGGGTACCCAAATGATCGTGCTGCGGGCCGCCAAACAGTGGGACCTCTTCGTGCTCGGGGCCCGCACCAGAAGCACCTACGATCCGATCTCCCCCTCGATGGAGGGCGTCGAGGTGTACTGGATCGACCAAAACACCTGTACCGGATGGGGCGGTGCCGAGCCGTGCCCGAGCCTTTGGCGCGAACAGATCATGGAACCCGCACGTTCTAACAGTCTCGATCACGTCTACCAGGTCGGTGAAAGTTTCACGATTGAGGGCCTGCAATTCTCGGTCACCGGTCGCAGCGGCGAAGGATTCACCATCGCGGTCGGCGACCCCGGTGCCCCGGTTCAGAGTTTTGTCGACACATCGGCATCGCAGTTCATTGCCGACATCGAGTGGCTCCTTGCTGAGGGAATCACATCAGGATGCAACCCGCCAAGCAATGACCGGTTCTGTCCGACGGACAACGTGACACGCGGCCAGATGGCGGCATTCCTGTCTCGGGCGCTCAACCTTACCGACCAGGGGACCAAGGACTTCGTTGACGATGACGCATCAGCGTTCGAAGCCGATATCGAGCGACTTGCCGCCGCAGGCATCACGCTGGGTTGCAACCCGCCAGCCAACGACCAGTTCTGCCCGGATGACCCGGTGACAAGAGAACAGATGGCCGCATTCTTGGTGCGGGCACTTGGTCTCACTAACACCGGCACTATCGACTTTATCGATGATGACTTCTCGATCTTCGAAACCGATATCGAGAGCCTGGCAACCGCCGGCATCACCCTCGGCTGCAACCCGCCGACGAACGACCGGTTCTGCCCAACCGAAAACGTCACCCGCGAGCAAATGGCCGCATTCCTCCACCGCGCCCTCGGCTGAACACGCCCCCTAGCGTGGCGAACATTTCTCATTCACCACTAATCGCCCTCTAGTTTTCATACTCTCCTAGTATCTGGGTATGGGGATCGGGGACGAAAACAGGGGCGGAGCTGCCGCCAGCCTGCTGATGGGTGTATCGACGGCCGTCGGCGTAGTCGGCGCCGTGCGTTTCGCTCGCACCGCGGTGGTAGGCCAGGAGCGGGTCGCGTTCTACGCCATCTGGGGCCTGGTCGGGGTGATCGTCGCCCCCCACGGCCTGCGCACTCGAACCATCAACACAGGCTGGATCGGTGTCGGACTCGTGATTGGTGCCGCCGCACAGCTCGCAGTCATCGTTGCCCGGGGCGGGTCACCGACCGTGTACTCCCTGGGGACATCAGCCGCCATGGTGGGCATCGCTGCGTGGCTCGTCGGCTCGACGAGAGGCATGTCAAGCATCACCCGAGGTACCCGCCTATTCGAGAGGATCTCGAAGGACCCGCCGTGGTGTCCGACCAACACGCAGCTTCGCACCGCGGCGTACATCGGGTTCATTGCGGCCGCAGTTGGGACCTTCGTTCTTGTCTCTGGCGCTCCGCTGGGTCACGACGAGTCGGTGTACGCCCTCAAGGCCCGAGCATGGCTCGAAGGCACCCCCGCCACCGGATTCGGTCTTCATCGACCGGTGGGTATGCCAGCCGCCGCGGCGGTGATCCTCTGGCTCAGCGACTCGACAACCGCATTACGGCTCGGAGCGGCCATCACCGCTCTACTGTCGTTGTTCGCACTCTGGAGGTTGAGCCTCATCGGCGGCCGAAGCACAGCCGGAATGCTGACCGTGGTTTCGTTTGCAGCCAGCCAACCCTATCTTCGACGGGCGCCCGAGTTTCTCAACGATCTTGTCACATCCGGTCTTATGATCGGCGTGATCATCGTGGTGTGGAGCCACTTCGAAGGGCGCGACCGTGCACTGCCACTCTGGGTTGCCTCCGCATTTACCACCGTGGCCTTCTACCTGCGGTACGGTTCGGCACTCATCTTCACCGTTGTCGCCATCGTCTCCGCAGCAACATTCCGCCACAGGTTGAAGCAACACGTTCGAGCAATCAGCGTCGCGACAGCCCTCTTGTTTGTGGGGATCGCCCCGCACCTCGTCTACGCCCAGAAAACCACCGGGTCGATTCTCGGTATCCTCGCCAAAAGCAGTGAGATCGCCGGCCGTGCGTACCTTGGTGATGGACTGGTGAGATACGCATACTGGTTCCCAGCCAAACTCGCTGGCACAATGCTCGCGGTGGTCATGTTGATTGGCGTCATTTCGGTGGTGAGACGTTGGCGCACTCGATGGCCCACCGATCGTTTCGATCGGTACATCACACTGATCGCCCTGCTCAGCACCACCGCCGCCGGCATCACAATTCACGGCGAACAACGATACGTGTTCTTCAACGTCCTGCTGCTCGGTCTCGTCGGGTGGTCGGCGGTTCTCACGATCGCACGCCAGTGACCCGATACAACCCGGCGAGTAGGAACATGGGGTCTCACCCTCACACTTGCTTTCAGCCTTGGGTCGGGTGTTTTCGAAGCCCGCTTGCGATCGGACCTCATGGCGGACCATCGCACCGTCCTAGAGGTTGTTGGCGATATGATCGACACGGAACGACCCTGCACCGTAGTAACCGCTTACAGCCCCCAGCTCACCTGGATGAGCGAGTGTGCCGCGGTGAGTTTCGCCACAGCCACACTCTCGTCGTTCCGACCCCAACCCGGGGAGCCGACGTACCTGGTGACCTTTGAGAATGGCAAGCGCCAACCCGGCGAGAAAGAACTCGCAGCACTGCTGGAGCGCTTTAGGGTGGTGACCGTCGAGCCGATTGAATCCTTGACCGACCGCATCGGGGACGCGGTGGTCTACCAAATCGAGGACAAACAGTGATTTCCGTCGTCATACCCGCCTACAACGAAGCCAGCCGTATCACCCCAACCATTGAAGAGTTGATCGAGTACCTTGCTGACGCAAGTATCGATGCCGAAATTATCGTCGTGGATGATGGATCGACGGACGATACGGTCGGAGTCGCAACCCGAGCACTCAGCGGTTTCCCATCCGGGAAGGTGATACCGACCTCACCGAACCGCGGCAAGGGACATGCGGTGAGGGTCGGCATGCTCGCCGCGTCACGCCCGCTCCGGTTGTTCATGGACGCCGACGGGTCAACGGCGCTCGACTCCCTGGGACCCTGCCTGGAGGCCGTACAGGCCGACCCAACCGGTCGCACGATCGCCATCGCCTCGGTTGCAGTGAAGGGAGCGGTGATCACCCACCCACAGCCGTTTCCGCGGGGACTTGCGGGTCGCGTTGCAAATCTCGTCATCCAGGCTCTCGTCCTCCCCGGGATCAAGGACACCCAGCGTGGTTTCAAACTCTTCTCCGCACAGGCAGCCGAGGCAGCCTTCTCCGACGCCACGGTCAACGGCTGGCTGTTTGATGTTGAAACCCTCGCCCTTGCAAAACGACGCGGCTACACCATCATTGAAATTCCGGTTGTCTGGGAACATCGCGAGGACAGCCGAGTGACCGGCGGCTCCTACTTCGCGACGCTAGGCGAACTGCTCGCCATCCGATGGCGCCTTTGGTTCGGGACAATCAACTAACGACCCGCCGTCAACGGGCACCGCTCCCCGTGAGCACCGTCCAAATACTCTGGCCAAGGATCTGAATGTCCAGCCAGGCCGACATGTGTTTGACGTAGTACAGGTCGAACGTCAGCTTGTCGATAGTGTCCGCAACGTCGTCGGCGTACCCGTAGTTCACCTGCGCCCATCCTGTGACACCCGGGCGAACCAGCGACCGTGCGTTGTAGAACGGAATCTTGCGAGAGAAGTCACGCACAAAGACCGGACGTTCCGGTCGCGGACCAACGAGACTCAGCTCGCCGCGAAGCACATTGATGAGCTGCGGGAGCTCGTCAAGCCTCGACTTTCGGAGGAAACGACCGGATCGGGTAATGCGCGGGTCGTTGACCTCCGCAAAGCGGGGTCCATCCTTTTCCGCATCCGTACGCATCGTACGAAACTTGTACAGCGTGAACCGCTTCCCATCCTTGCCGACTCGTTCCTGGCGAAAAATCACCGGACCGGGAGAATCCATCCGGACCACAATCGCAACGAGCACCATGAGCACCAGCCACAAGGGAGCAGCGACAAGTGTCAAAATAAAATCGGCCACCCTCTTGACCGGGGCATACACATTGCGCGAGACCGGGGCGGTGAGCTCCCACCCCTCGGCAAGGTGCACCATCGGGAGACGTTCCATGTGCTCCTCGTAGACGTTCAGGAGGCCCCTGACCGGATACCCAGCCATCGACAGCGACGACACGTACTGAGCCATGTCGTCGGATAACACGGCACGGAGGTCGACAACGAGCGTCGTGCCCGGGTCGAGGGGAACGCTCGGCGGATGCTCCTGTGGCGATAGCACCGTCTCGACCACCGCGTGATCGGTCCCGTCGATCTCCATGGCGAGCTTTTTCTCTTGAGTTACGACCACGAACCGCTCCACCCACGGTCTGCGGCGGCGAACCACTCTGTGTGCCACTGCGAACACGAGGAACGTCGCCATCGTCGTGACGAAGTGCGATCGTGAGAAGTAGGGTCGGAACAGGGATAACCCCACCGCGGTCACCGCGCCAGTCATCGACACGATCGCGACAGCACGCCCATACGTGGGCCGGGGTGCCCGCGTGGTCCAGGTCCGCATACTCGAGTACGAACCGATGATCGAACCCAAGAACAGCAGACTCACATAAGTCCAGGCATTGCGGTTGCTCAGCTCCCTGGCATTCCAGATAACCGGCGTACCAAACACAATCCATGATGAAATTGTGATGGCGCCAAGTAGTGCGAGCAGGTCGCTCCCGAAGACTCCCATTAGAAACCGACGCTTCATAGGAAAACAAGGTTAGCGCCATGACACCGACAACCTCCAGTTTCCCACCGCCGGTGTCCGATCAGGTAACCTGCCCCCCATGCCCAGCACCTCAGTCTCAGCCGCCGCCGTCACCTCCGCATCCCTCAGCCAGGTGTGGGACCGCTTCAACGATGTCGGCACATGGGCCGGTATCGGGCTCGCTGAAGAGGTGTTTGATCCCGAGTTTGTGGACGGTCGTCTCGCCGGATTCGCGTGGACAACGAGGGCTGCCGGCATCACGTACCGCGGTACCGCCGGGTTCACGATATGGGAGAACCCGAGCCGACTGTCATTCGATCTCGTCAATACCGAGATCACTGGCACGATCGCGATCTCGACAACCGACGACACGGCAGGCACAGCACTTGAGGTGACAGTAGAGGCGCGCTCGGTTGGTCTCCTGGCCAGCATGTTCTTCCCGGTCATCGCCCAGGCACTGCAGAACGGTCTGGCCGGCCAAGTTGAGAACTTTGCGCTGCGACTGGCGGCCGATGCCGGATCCGCTGACTAGTCACTTAGACCCGGGCGATTTCATCATTGCTGACTCAAACTGAGTCACCTACGATCATTGCATGCCTCGTTTTAGACACTATCGTTTGACGCACGCCGCGGCCGCCGTACTTCTGGTCGCCATCACGGCGGGGACGGCCGGAGCTGCCGCGAACTCCGTTACCGTCGTTACCGCACCGGATGCTCCACCACCGGAGCCGGTCGTGCTGATCTCTGCAACAACCCTGGACCGGACGTCGACCACACAGACGTTCACACTCACGGCAGTAAACGTTTCGCCGACCGCGACCGGCGAAACGTTGGTGCCATCAAGCGCACCACGAGGCTGGACGATCGTTTCGACGACCCCTGACACCGAGGTCGTGAACCACGGGTTCTGGTTGCTGCCCCCGCTGTCAAGCGGTGCAACGGCAACGGTAACAATTGAGGCCCGTCCATAACGACGGGCCTCAATCACTTAATCACAAACTCTGAGACCGACGCTAGCCGCTTGCCTCGCCACCACCATCGGCCGAGTCGTCACGCATATCTTCGGCGAGACGAAGAGCTTCTACTCTCCCCCCGTCGGTCATCTCGGCACGATCGGTAAGCAACGTCACCGTGTCCTGGAATATTTGCAGGAACCCGCCGTGGATACCGACGGTGAGTGTTCCATCCTCTGTATGGATTTCGACCGCACCCGTGGACAGCGCCGCCATCGTCGGCTCATGCGCTGCATAGACACCGATCTCGCCCTCGGTCGTCATGGCCGACACAAACTCTGCCTGGCCACTCCAAATGATTGACTCCGGAGTCACAATATCGACAGTGAAAAGCGGATGATCTGCCATTAGGCGACCTCAAGCTCCTTGGCTTTCGCAAGGGCCTGCTCGGCGCCACCGATCATGTAGAAGGCCTGCTCCGGCAGATGATCAAGATCACCCGACAGAATCGCATTGAACGAGTCAACTGTCTCCTGCATCGGTGTGTACACACCTTCCTGACCAGTGAACTGTTCGGCTACGAACATCGGCTGGGAAAGGAAGTTCTGGATACGGCGGGCACGACCGACGACCAAGCGGTCCTCCTCCGACAGTTCATCGATACCAAGAATGGCGATGATGTCCTGAAGGTCCTTATAGCGCTGCAACACATGCTGCACGTCGGTTGCGCACTTGTAGTGAGCATCGCCAACGATCTTCGGATCAAGAGCACGACTCGTCGAGTCGAGCGGATCGACAGCCGGGTAGATACCCAGCGCAGTCAGCGGACGGCTCAACACAGTGGTTGCATCGAGGTGGGCGAAGGCCGTGTGCGGAGCCGGGTCGGTGATGTCATCTGCGGGCACGTAGATCGCCTGGAGCGACGTAATCGAACGACCCTTGAGTGACGTGATCCGCTCCTGGAGCGCACCCATCTCACCGGCGAGTGTTGGCTGGTAGCCCACCGCCGACGGCATACGTCCAAGCAGCGTTGACACCTCGGAACCAGCCTGGGTGAACCGGAAGATGTTGTCGATGAACAACAGCACATCCTGGCGCTGGACGTCGCGGAAGTACTCCGCCATCGTCAGCGCTGATAGCGCGACACGAAGACGCACTCCGGGCGGTTCGTCCATCTGACCGAATACGAGGGCTGCCTTTTCGATAACGCCCGACTCGGTCATCTCACCGTAGAGGTCGTTGCCCTCACGGGTACGCTCGCCAACACCGGCGAACACGGAAACACCGCCATGCTGGGTCGCAACACGGTTAATCATCTCTTGGATGAGCACGGTCTTACCGACACCGGCACCACCGAACAGACCGATCTTGCCACCCTGGAGGTACGGACAGAGGAGGTCGATGACCTTGATACCGGTCTCAAACATCTCGCTCGTCGGAGCGACCTCGTCATACGGTGGCGCAGGACGATGAATCGGCCAGCGCTCACCCTCAAACTTCAGATCTGGTGCATCCAACGCATCGCCCCACACGTTGAAGATGTGGCCGAGCGTCTGATCACCGACTGGCACCGTAATCGGCTGACCGGTGTTGCGGACCTCGGCGCCACGAACGATACCGTCGGTTGGCGCCATCGCGATTACACGGACCTTGTTGTCGCCCAGGTGCTGGGCGACCTCACCCTTCACGGTCAAGGTCACGCCACCGATGGCGACATCTACCTCGACGGCGTGGAGGATCTCTGGGAGGGCGTCCGGTGCGAACTCGGCGTCAAACACCGGCCCCGCTACTTTGACGATACGCCCCGAAGGAAGGTTGCTCACTGCGCACTCCTGTCGAGATTAGCCTTCTGATTTATCTTCAAAACTTGTTGATTCTTCATAACGTTGTACACCCCGGTCAGCCCCCAGCCATGGCTTCTGCTCCACCGACGATCTCGCTGATCTCGGTTGTAATCTCTGCCTGTCGTGCCTGATTCGCCTCACGGCTGAGCAAGCGGACAAGCTCTTCTGCGTTCTCGGTGGCAGCCTTCATCGCCCGGCGTCGTGCAGCATGTTCCGACGCCGATGCCTCAAGCAGGATGCCAAAGATCGTCCCCTCCACATATCGCGGCAGCAACCGACCGAGGATTGTCTCGGCATTCGGCTCGTACTCATACGATGTCCCGCCCTCACCAGCTTCTTCGTCAATCTCCGGAGGCTGCACGGGCAGCACTGGCCACAGAACGGCGTCCTGGACAAGCGCCGAGACGTAACGGGTCGTGTACACCTCTACCGAGTCGAGTGTCCCAGATTCGTAGTCTTCGAGCAGCCGATTGGTGATGGTACGTGCGTCGCCGTACGCCGGCGTGTCGGTCACACCGGTCCATTCGCTCGCACTTGCAAACTTCCGATAGCCGAAATACCCGATCGCCTTGTCACCAACGTTGTAGAGACGTACCTCACGGCCTGCGGCCCTGTGAGCGGCGATTGCACGTTCGGCAAGACGCAGCACGTTGGAGTTGTACCCGCCGGCAAGACCGCGATCGGAGGTAACGACCACTACGCCGGCAGTCTCGACCTCGCGAACGTCGAGAAGTGGATGACTCAGACTTCCGGTCGCCGCACCAATGTTGCGGATCACATCGGTCATCTTCTCGGTATACGGCTGTGCTTGCTGCACCCGGACGCGGGCCTTTGCGATCCGCGACGTAGCAATGAGTTCCATTGCTCGGGTGATCTTCATGGTCGACTGGACGCTCCTGATGCGTCGTCGGATCAGCCGAAGTTCGGCAGAAGCCACCTACCTACTCCCCGCCGTCGGTTTCTGATCCGCCGCGAGTCGCGACAAACGCATCAATCGCCGCGGCGAGCTCCTCAGCGGGAAGATCGCCAGTGTCGGCAATTCCTGCGAGCAACCCGCTGTGACGGGCCCGGAGGAAGTCGAGCAGGCCGGACTCGGCGTCGGAGATATCTTCAACGGCAACACCGTCGAAGTGACCCTCGGTAACCGCATAGATGACCGCTACCTGCTCTTCCACCGGTACCGGTTCATACTGACCCTGCTTGAGAATCTCCACGACACGCTGACCACGCGAGAGCTGGGCAAGTGAAACCGCGTCCAGTTCTGATCCGAACTGGGCGAATGCCTCGAGTTCACGGAACTGTGCCAGGTTGAGACGGAGCGGACCAGCGACTTTCTTCATCGCCTTCACCTGCGCAGCACCACCAACTCGGGAAACCGAGATGCCGGCGTTGATCGCAGGACGAATCCCGGAGAAGAACAGGTCCGTCTCAAGGAAAATCTGCCCATCGGTGATGGAAATCACGTTGGTAGGGATGTAGGCCGAGACGTCACCGGCTTTCGTTTCGATGATAGGCAACGCCGTCATCGAACCTGCACCGAGTTCATCGCTCATCTTTGCAGCACGCTCCAAGAGGCGGCTGTGGAGATAGAACACATCGCCCGGATAGGCCTCGCGACCGGGTGGGCGGCGCAGCAACAGCGAAATCTCGCGATACGCCACAGCCTGCTTCGAAAGGTCATCAAACACGATCAGTGCGTGCTCGCCCTTGTACATCCAGTGCTGACCGATCGCCGACCCGGCGTACGGTGCGTACATCTGAAGTGCAGCGGCAGCAGCAGCGGATGCGTTGACCACCACGGTGTAGTCCATGGCGCCAACAGAATCAAGCTTTGCGACGACCTCAACGACCGTAGACGCCTTCTGGCCGATAGCGACATAGATACATTTCACACCTTGGCCAGCCTGATTGATGATCGTGTCGATAGCAACGGCAGTCTTGCCTGTCTGACGGTCACCGATGATCAGCTGACGCTGGCCACGGCCAATCGGCGTCATCGAGTCGATGGCCTTGAGACCGGTCTGGAGCGGTTGATGCACCGGTTGGCGCTCGACAACAGACGGTGCCTGTGTTTCGAGGAGACGCGACTCGGTAGCTTCGATCGGGCCCTTGCCGTCGATCGGATTCCCCAGCGGGTCAATCACTCGGCCAAGCAGGGCGTCGCCCACGGGAATCGAAAGGACCTTGCCGGTCGAGCGGACCTCATTGCCCTCCTCAATGAGGGATGAATCACCCATGATGACGCAACCAATAGAGTCTTCATCAAGGTTGAGTGCAACCCCGATCAGACCGCCGGGGAACTCAAGGAGTTCGGACGTCATTGCGTTGGGGAGTCCCGCAACGCGGGCAACACCGTCACCAACTGAGATGACGTATCCCACCGTTTGAGCCTCAATCGAAGGTTCCCAGCCCTCCAGATTGCGGCGCAATGCAGCGGTGATTTCCCCGGGATCGAGCGTTAGTTCAGCCATGCGCTATCCCCATGCCTCTCGAAGATTATCGAGTCGGCTCCTGGCCGACCCGTCGAATATTGTCTCGCCTACCTTGACGACCACCCCACCCATTACGGAGGGATCAACGACGACCTTGGGCTGGATACGCTTACCCGTGCGCTTCTCCAAACTAGCGGTCAAGCGGGCCACGGTTTCGTCGTCTAGCTCGAAGGCGGTGCGAATCTCAGCCAAAGTTGCGGATTCCTGTTCGGCCGCGAGCGATGCAACGCGGTTCGCTACCTCAACAAGGTCACGAGTACGCCCGGCGGCAACAACCATGTTGACGAGAGCGACCGTGGCCTTCGATGCCCTGCCATCAAGGAGGTCATTCACGATGCCAATCTTGCGGTCAACGGGAATGGCAGGGTCAGCAAGCGTTTCCCTGAGCTCCTCGCTGGCATCAATTCCGCGTGCGACGCGAAATAGCTCATCGGTAATACGCGACGTATCGCCTTCAGCCTTTGCAACGTCAAGCACTGCGGCGGCGTAACCGTCGATGCGTTGGGGGTGTGTCGCCTCGTTCATCTCTTAAGCCTGCGCTCCGTCGAGACCGGCAATGAACTCGTCGACGAGTGCCTGAGAAGCACTCCGATCGAGTCCCGAACCGACGACCTTCTCCGCAATGTCGAGCGACAACGATGCCACCTCGCGACGCATGGCGCCCTCGGCTCGTTCGCGTTCGCCGGCTGCCTCAGCCTGTGCCCGTTCCTTGATCGCTGCGGCCTCGGCCTCCGCCTTGGCGATGATGTCAGCCTTGGCTGTCATACCGTCCTTGCGGCCCTCCTCGACGATCTCGTTCGCCTTCGCTTCAGCGTTGGCAATATCTTTCTGATACTGCTCACGGAGGGAGGTCGCTTCAGCACGCTCTGCGGCTGCTGCCTCCTGCTCGCCCTTGATCGCTGCCTGACGCTTTACAAGCGTCTCATTCAGCGCCGGAACGGCGAACTTCCATACAACGAGGAAGACGATGGTAAAGGCGATGATTCCTGCAATGAGCTCGCTTTGTGCCGGCAAGAGAAGATCGGTGCCGGACGCCTCAGCGCCCTCCCCTGCTTCGGTCGCGAGCAGGAGCTGCGCTGCGTATACCTTCAACATCGAGTATCTCCTATGCCAAGAAGAAGAGAACGAACCCGATAAGGGCGAGGGCTTCTGTAAACGCGATGCCGAGGAACATGGTCGTGCGGACCTGCCCTGCCATCTCGGGTTGACGTGCCATCGCCTGCACGGCGTTTCCGGCTACGAGACCGATACCAATACCTGGCCCGATCGCTGCGAGACCATAACCGATGACGGCCAGTGGTGCACTAATTGCTTCCATTGCTTGCCTTTCCTAGTGATCCAGACACAAGAGCGTGAGAGATTGCCGGGTGTCGCCCGACGGCCTCCTAGTGCTCCGGCTGGACCGACGTTTGGATATATACCGCTGATAGGAGTGTGAATATGTACGCCTGGAGTACAGCCACGAGAATCTCGAAGAGATAGATGCCCATCCCGAGAGTAAACCAGCCAAACCCGATGGGAACCTTACCAAGACCGCCAGCACCGCTGATGAAGACCCACCCGGAAGCCAGCAGCAGCGTCAGCATGACGTGGCCTGCCACGAGGTTGGCGAAAAGCCGCACTGCTAGCGAGAAGGGTCGGACGAGGAACACCGAAACAACTTCGATGATACCGACTAACGGCTTGATACCGACCGGCACGCCGGGTGGCCAGATGAGGTCTTTGAGGTAACCAAACCCCTGTTCCTTGAACCCGGCAAACACAAAAAGCACCCATGTGATGAGTGCGAGGAAGATCGGAATGCCAATGCGTGAGGTAACGGGGAACATCACGAACGGGGTGACTGCGAAAATATTTCCGACAAGCAGGAACATGAAGAGTGACAGGAGATACGGGAAGTACTTGAGGCCGTGCTCCTTACCGATGATGCCGACCGAGATCTCGTCACGCACAAACGTAACCATGGACTCGACCACGATCTCGAACTTTGATGGAACGAGAGAGCGCTTGCGCAGACCGAAAAACAACACCACTCCAACGATCACTGCTGCGAAGATCGTAAGGATGATGGTCCGGTTGAGGATGCCTGCGAACGGCAGCTCAAACAGCTCGTTTACCGAGCTCGGGACACATATGATTTCGCCTGCTGTGTCGCACGCCTCGACGGCAAGAATCAGTTGCTCCACTCCAACTCCTTTTCCGCACCTCTGGTTACGGCGATCGCTTCCCATGTCAGTAGGGCGAAGTAACTCACCACTACAGAAATTCCTAATGCTGTCTTGTCAATCGACGTCGCACCGACGAGCGCAAACATCATGATCATGATGAGGCCGAGGCGCACAACGAATCCAAACAAGGCGGCGGCATGATACAAGCTCAACGAGATCCGCGCAGATCGAGACATGATCGCACCGCTGATGACGAAGTTTAGAGCGACAACGACCGATCCCACAACAGCAGCAATTGCCCCGCCCACACCCGAGAACATCCCGAATATCAGAGCAAGGACCGGGGCGACAAAAATAATGCGCTGAGCGGTGTGCAAGGCGAGCTTCTGCTCGATCATGTCACCGTGAACGATGGGTCCGTAAGCCGACCCCGTGTCGTCCGTCGGCCGCTGGTCGTCGGCGAGGTCGCCCGAGAAATCAACGCCCACGCAAACGCTCTGCTTCTCGTTCGAGGACTGCCGATGCCAACCAAAGTTTGTAGAAACCCACGCCGAACCCCGAGACGACCCCGATGACAACAAATACGGGACGGGTATTAAGAAAGTAATCCGCACCTAGACCCAGCAGCATTCCCGCAATGATCGACGACAGAAAGTCACCGCCCGTGGTGAACTCATTCGCAATGGCATGTCTGGCCGCGACCACGTCGTCGTGTCCTCGTGTCTCCGCACCCGATTGCTCGGGCTTCTGATCATCACCGCTCATACGGCTCCTCTACTTTGTGAATCAATTCACAAAGTACGATTGTCACGTTAGCAATACCATTTGAAACTCGCCAAATGCCGCGATCTCAGGCATGCCCCGAGAACCCCTCTGGGTAACTCGGGAATCGGGCAGCGAGTTCGGCGATCCGTGAAGCAAAACCGGCAACAGCGGCCTCATCATCACGGCCTCGCAACACACCGATCATCAAATCGCCAAGCGTTTCCATGCTGGCTTCATCCATACCGG
Organism: Actinomycetota bacterium; assembly: GCA_013151445.1. GTDB lineage: Bacteria > Actinomycetota > Acidimicrobiia > Spongiisociales > UBA5794 > BMS3BBIN02. The sequence goes on along the minus strand of JAADIG010000081.1, from coordinate 9,654 downwards.
CGGTCGTTGCAGACGGCAACCCAATCCGCAACCCTGACGTGATAAACGGTGAACGGGGATCAAAAGGAATAGCATTCCGATTCAGGGTGATACCAACGTCGTCGAGCAACTTCGCCGCGACCTTGCCAGTGAGTTTCTCATCGATCGAACGCAGGTCGATCATGAACATGTGATTGTCGGTACCGCCCGAGATGATGCGAGCTCCCTGAGCTGCCATGTTGTTCGCTAGTGCCGCTGCGTTCTTGACGATCTGGTGGGCGTACGTCGCAAAGTCCTCTGACCCAGCCTGCTCAAAGCACAGCGCCTTTGCCGCGATCATCGAATTGTTGGCTCCACCCTGCACGTAAGGGAACACCGCCTTATCGATGGCTTTCGCATACTTCTCTTTGCAGAGAATCAACCCACCGCGCGGCCCGCGTAATGCCTTGTGGGTGGTGGCGGTCACGATGTCCGCATGGGGCACCGGGTTGGGATGTGCACCCCCGGCAATGAGACCTATGACATGGGCCGCGTCGATGACAAGAATCGCACCGACTTCGTCAGCTATGTCGCGGAACTTCGACCAGTCGAGAAGGCGCGAGTACGACGAATACCCGCCGATAATCATTTTCGGCTGGTGCTCAACAGCGAGTCGACGGACCTCCTCAAAGTCGATGAGTTCCGTCTCCGGGTCCATACCGTAGGCAACGACGTTGAACAGGTTGCCCGAGAAATTGACGTGGCTTCCGTGGGTCAAATGGCCACCCTGGTCCAGGGCCATGCCGAGAATCGTGTCGCCCGGCTCGATCACCGCGAGATATGCAGCCATGTTCGCCTGTGATCCCGAGTGGGGTTGGACGTTGGCATGATCCGCCCCGAACAGGGCCTTGGCCCGCTCGATCGCCAACGTCTCAATCTCGTCAACAACCTGACATCCCTCGTAGTAACGACGCCCGGGATAACCCTCGGAATAGTTGTTGGCAAGCACCGACCCGGCGGCCTGCATCATCGCAAGAGACGCAAAGTTCTCCGATGCAATGAGGTGGATCTTGCTGCGCTGCCGGTCGGCCTCGCGGGCGATCATGTCCGCTAGTTTCGGATCCGCCTCTTCGAGGGTACGGGTGTCGATCATGGTTCCTCCGGTTGCTCGAACCGATGGCAAGCGTAACGGAAATTTGCCGGTTCCGATCGCGGTTGCGAAAGGACGTGTTCCTGGACACGGGAACTCGGTACGCTGACCCCGCAAACCGATCGGAGATTGCCTTGAACGACACCGCGCAAGAACCCGTGTTTATCTATGTCGGTGACCCGATGTGTTCGTGGTGTTGGGGTTTCGCCCCGACCCTCGACCAGCTCGTCGACCGGTTTGGGATCTCAATGGAAACCGTTGTTGGCGGACTACGACCGGGACCCAACGCCGAGGTACTCGATGACCGGATGCGAACCTACCTCCTCGACCACTGGCAACACGTCGCCGAGTCGACTGGCCAGCCCTTCGACAAGACCGGCCTTGATCGCCAGGACTGGCGTTACGACACTGAGCTCCCCGCGATCGCCACCGTCGGTATGCGTCTACAACACCCGGACCAGGTCTTCCGGTTCTTCAAGCGACTGCAACAAGCGTTTTATGCGGAGGCCATCGATATCACCGATATCGCTGTCTATCCGGCTCTTCTCGCTGGTTTCGAAGTAGACATTGACCGCTTTGTGGAGAACCTCGGGTCACAAGAATGGAAACGCGCCGCGTGGGACGACTTCTCACGCAGCCGGGGTTTGGATATTCAGGGTTTCCCGTCGCTCCTCGTACAGATTGGCACCCAGCTCACCATCGTGACCCGCGGTTACGCCCCCTACGACAAGCTTGAGCCAACCCTCACACAATGGTTCACAGACCAGGACATCCTCACGGCCGATGGCGAGGCGTGCGCGGTCGATGGATCCAACTGTTAACCAGCGTCGGGGGCTTGCTCTGGCTGGGTCTTCATGTCCGCCATGCCGACAGCGATGAAGGCCAGCGGAGCGCTCATCACCACGGCTACCGAGGTCGGGGTGAACAGCGATATCGCAAACGCGACGGTGAACGCACCGATCACCCAGGCCGTCCGACGTTGCATCGTTTCTATCGACCGAAAACGCAACGCATAACTCGCCGCCACGCCCGTCGCCAGGGTGAAAGCAGCGGGTATCCCGATCGGGATCCCGATCAGGGTCAGCCCGATCATCACCGCAAGGGTCACACCGAATAACGCAAAGGCGATCACTATTGCACGCCGGGGGCCGCTCCGACTCATGAACGCGAGAACCGCAACACCAGCAAGCGACGCCCCAATAGCCAGGGCCCAACGTCCGATAGAGAGTGCGAACAAACCACCCATGAGACCCAGTTGGGCGAGCACCACGGTCACACCGATGGCGACTGCTAACGCTCGCCAGCGACTCGGCGGGGCGACCTCCTCGGAAAGTGTCACGCGCCCTTCACCGGACCGGCTCGCAGAATCAGCGGTGATGGCAAGGTCAGATCGAGAACCGTTGAGGCTTGCCCACCGGGCGCAGTGCCCTCCACGTAGTACCCCACCGTATCGCCGAACTGGTCCCTGGCTTCCGCGTGGTCCACGGCACTGTGCCTGCCAGACAAGTTCGCACTCGTCACCGCAAGCGGACCTGTCCGACGGAGCAACGCAAGAGCCGTCGGATGATCGGGGCAACGCACACCGACGGTTCGGGCCTTGGTATCCCCTATCCAGTCCGGGACCGACCCAAGACGGTTCAATACCATCGTCAGTCCACCCGGCCAGTGTCGATCGGCGAGCTCGAGCGCACGATCCGTCAGCTCCGCCACCCGCATTGCCTGTTCGATATCTGCAACCAGCAACGCCAACGGTTTCTTGTTCTTTCTTCCCTTGAGGTCATACATTGCCTCAATGGCTTCCTCCCGGAACGGATCCACTGCAAGGCCATACAGTGTGTCGGTCGGAAGCCCGATGATCTCTCCCCTGCCCAGTGCTGCGACGGCGCCATCAATCGTCATTCCACTCCACCTCTTTCCTCAAGACATCGTACCCGACCTGGCTAGGGCGCGGTACCAAACACGAACCGTTCGCGCCCCGTGAGATCTGCGACGACCTCGGGACTACTCACGGTGAACATTTCGGCGACCTCCCTTCCCTGTGTTTCACCTATCTCAAGAGCCAGCATCCCTCCTGACTTCATCCAGCCTATCCAATTTCTCGCGATACGCGAGTATGTTTCTGCACCCGTCACACCCGCAACCAGGGCACGCTTCGGGTCATGGTCCCGAACCTCGACCGGCAGCGTCGAGAACTCGCTCTCGGCGATGTATGGCGGGTTGACAACCAACAGATCGACACGGCCTCGAAGCTCTCGCGGCAAAGCGTCGAAGAGGTCGCCACCGAGCATTTCTACAGCGAGACCGGTGTGGGACCCATTCTCGTTCGCAAGTTCAAGCGCTTGCGGGTCGCTGTCTGCGCCATACACGGTGGCCTCGGGGAAGGCGTGTTTAAGAGCGAACGCAAGACAGCCGCCACCGGTGCACATGTCGACGATGATGTCATGGGGACGGTCCGTGATCCGAGCAACGACCAGTTCCCAGAGATACTCCGTTTCGGGTCGAGGGATCAAGGCTCTCGCATCACACAACAGCTCCAACGGGCCGAACTGCACAGTTCCCTCAAGATGCTGAAGAGGGACTCCCCCGAGACGTGCTCGGACCAGATCATCGAGTTCTTGCCACTGGACTTGGGAGAGCTCCACACCACGCAGAACATCAAATCGGGGCATTCCCGATACGAGTGTGGCAAGACGGATGAGTTCGTGGTCGGGAAGGACACCCGACGTCAGGAACTCCCGCATCGGATCACTCAACCTCGGCGAGCCGTTCCGCAGCCTCGTTCGTCATCAGAGCCTCATGGAACCGATCCAGATCCCCGGCGAGGATGTCACTGAGCGAATGGAGGGTAAGTCCAATGCGGTGGTCCGTGACACGATTCTCCTTGAAGTTGTAGGTACGGATCTTCTCGGAGCGATCTCCGGTACCGATCTGGCTCTTACGTGCAGACGCTCGCTCACCAAGCTGCTCGGCCATCTGCGCCTGATACAGCCGTGCGCGCAGCACCCTCATCGCTTTCACCTTGTTCTGAAGTTGGGACTTCTCGTCCTGACATGTCACCACGATGCCCGTCGGTTTGTGGGTGATCCGCACAGCCGAATCCGTGGTGTTGACCGACTGCCCGCCCGGTCCGGTCGCTCGGAACGTGTCGATCTCAAGGTCGTTCTCGTGGATCTCAACCTCGACCGCCTCAACCTCGGGCAGCACGGCCACGGTCGCCATCGAAGTGTGGATACGCCCCTGGGACTCGGTGTTTGGTACGCGCTGAACCCGGTGCGGACCGGCTTCGAACTTAAACCGAGCGTACGCACCATGTCCCTTTATCGAGAACGTGCCCTCCTTGAGTCCACCGCCATCAGACACGGAAGCATTAATCGTTTCGAATTTCCACCCCATCCGCTCGGCGAACCTCTCGTACATCCGATGCAGATCATCGGCCCACAGCGCTGCTTCATCACCACCGGCGGCAGAGCGAATCTCAACGATGACGTCCTTATCGTCGTCGGGGTCCTTGGGGACCAGCATGACGCGCAGGCTCGCCTCCAATTCCTCGAGTTCGGTCGAGAGGTCGCTTGCGAGTCCACTGAGGTACGCCACCATGTCAGCTTCGTCCTCATCAGCGAGAAGTTCGGCCGCTTCTGCTTTCTCCGTCTCCGCCTCAAGGTACCGACGATACGCACCCACGATTGGTTTTAGCTCGGCGTGACGCTGGGTGACCTCGCGGTACCGGTCCTGGTTCGAGAGAATCTGGTTATCAGTGAGTTTGACGAGCGTATCTTCGAAGGCCTTTTCAACCTGGGCAAGTTTCTCGCGTACCTGGTCATCCATTCGATGGCTCGACTCGGGTACTTTCTGCATTGAGCACATCCTCGGGGATGCCACCGAGAGCAATCAAGTCGCTCGCTTCTTCTTCGGTCAGGGCGGTGAGGAGTGACGCAATTGCAACCTCGACCATATCGTCTGATGGTTCCTTCGTGGTGATCTTCTGAAGCCAGATGCCGGGACGATTCGCCCAGGAGAGCCATTGGCTGGACGCCCCCGCCTTGAGTAGTTCATAGGCAGCGCCGGCGACGACCGGGATCAACACAATGCGAGCAACAACCTGCCACACCAATGCCAAGGGGGCGAGCACCAGGAATACGAAGAAGGCAACCAGCCCGACGATTACGAGGAATGACGTGCCGCAGCGCGGATGACGCGGACTGAACTTTTGGATCTCCTCGATGGTGAGGCGATCCCCGGCCTCGTAGGCGTGGATAGTCTTGTGCTCAGCTCCGTGATATTGGAACACCCGTTGGATGTCATCCGAGCGGGCTATCAGCGCGATGTACCCGACAAGTACGACAATCCGGAAGATTCCGTCCATGATGACGAACGCGATACTGGAATCGTCGAAGAACTGCTTGAGCCAATTGGCAGACAACACCGGGATGACGACAAGAAGTCCGAGCGCAAAGACCACGCCGACGATCATCGTCACCCAGACCTGCCACCGCTTGAGTTCTTCTTCTTCCTCGCCGGATTTCTGAGCGGACCAAGACAGCGCCTTAAAACCGAGCGACAGGCTCTCGATGAGGACCGTGATACCACGCAGGAAGGGAATCTTCGCAAGCCTTGACCGAGATGACAGGCGTGGAAGGTCGTGACCCTCGGCTTCGATGATCCCATCGGGACGGCGGACCGCAACGGCCCAGCCAGTCGGCGAGCGCATCATGACACCTTCGATGACCGCCTGGCCTCCGACAGCCGCTCCGGGAGAACGACTCATGACTAACCCTCGACTGGGGCTTCTTCACCTTCAGCCGATGCGGGTGCCTTGGCCTCGGTGTCGATGCCAACGTTCGCATAACGACGACGGAAGCGCTCGACGCGGCCACCGGTGTCGATCAACACCTGTTTGCCGGTGTAGAACGGGTGGCTCTCGGACGAGATCTCAACCTTCGCAAGCGGGTACGTGTTGCCGTCTTCCCACTCGATTGTTTCCTTGACATCAATCGTCGATTGCGTCAAGAACGTAAACTCCGAGGACGTGTCTTGAAACACGACCGGACGGTATGCGGGATGAATATCAGGCTTCACGGCATTTTCTCCTAGGTGAAGGGGGAACTGTAGTCGAATCGCAGCACATCAGATCTGCGGTGCGCTCTACTGCCCACTCTTTGCAATAGCCATCAGGAACTCGGCATTTGAACGCGTTGTCTTCAAACGATCGATGAGTAGTTCGAGTGCGGGGCCGCTTTCAAGTGCCAAGAGAACTCGGCGCAGCTTCCATACTTCCTGCAACTCGTCGGGATGCATGAGGAGGTCCTCGCGGCGGGTGCTTGAGGCCTCAACGTCAATCGCTGGATAGATACGCTTGTCAGCAAGCTTGCGGTCGAGTCGCAACTCCATGTTGCCGGTACCCTTGAACTCTTCGAAGATGACTTCGTCCATGCGGGACCCAGTATCGACCAGCGCGGTGCCAAGAATCGTGAGCGAACCACCCTCCTCGAGGTTGCGGGCCGCTCCAAAGAAACGCTTCGGCGGATAAAGAGCGGTGGAATCGACACCACCGGACAAGATCCTGCCGCTGGCCGGTGTGGCCAGGTTGTGTGCACGGGCGAGGCGGGTGATGGAGTCCAGGAGGACAACGACGTCCGCGCCACCCTCGACAAGCCGTTTCGCACGTTCGATCGCAAGTTCCGACACCTGGGTGTGCTCTTCGGCGGGACGGTCGAAGGTCGAATAGATGACCTCCCCCTTCACCGATCGTTGCATATCCGTGACTTCTTCGGGGCGTTCGTCGACGAGGACCACCATGAGATAACATTCCGGGTTATTCGTCGATATGGAATGTGCGATCTCTTTGAGGACCGTCGTCTTGCCAGCTTTCGGCGGCGACACGATCAAACCGCGCTGGCCTTTTCCAATCGGTGCGATGAGGTCGACGATGCGAGGAAGGATCGCCAGCGGCTCATCATCAACTTCGAGGCGAAGCCGTTCATCGGGGAACAGCGGTGTGAGCTTGGCGAACTTCACGCGCTCCTTGGCCTCTTCGGGGTCGATACCATTCACGGTCAAGGCACGTACGAGTGCAGCAAACTTCTCTTGAGCACGTGCGGGGCGGATCGGCCCGGACACAATGTCACCCTTGCGCAAACGGCTGCGACGCACAATGTTGGCGGCGACATACACGTCGTCGTCACCAGGCAAGTAGCCGGAGCAACGCAAGAACCCATATCCCTCAGGCAGAATGTCGAGGATTCCCTCACGTACTTCGAGCTCGGACTCATCAATGGGTTCGTACTGACGTTCGCGTCCCTGGCCACCACCGCCGCCACCGCCGCCACCGCCACCACCACGACGGCGACGATTCCTGTTGCGGTTGCCGCCCTGACGCTGGTTGTCGTTCCCCTGGCGTGGCTGACGATCACCATCGTTACGCTGGTTGTCGTTCCCCTGGCGTGGCTGACGATCACCATCGTTGCGCTGGTTGTCGTTCCCCTGGCGTGGCTGACGATCACCGGAGTTTCTAGACGACCGGTCACCGCCCCCAGAATTCTTGGAATCGCTCGAGCCACCTTCCGGTTTCTCGTCTCGATCCTCACCTGCATTGTCCTTCGACTGGGCCACCGTGGCGCCACTGCCGTTAGAAGACTGCTTGGCCGGTGCCGTGTTGGAGGACTCCTCGACGGCTGGCTCCTTAGGCTCCGGGAGCAGGCTCTCTTTGAACCCGTCCGCAGCCATGATTGCGGTGATCAGTTTGGATTTTTGTAGCCCTTCGTGGTCGACCTCGACCTTCCCCGCCATTGAGCGGAGAGCAGTAAGGCCAAGATCCTGAAGTCTAGCTCTGGTCGTCATGTGACTGATGCCCCTTTCGGCATGAATGAAAACCACCTCTGAGGCCGCCGAGCGGAGAACGGAGCGCAAATTACGACACGCTCACCCGTCGGTGGATCAAGGTTTCCCCACACAGAATCGCCGAAGCGGGTTGGTGGGAGATGGGACCGTAGAACCGGTCCGAACTTGATACTACCCGAATGGGGTGCGCATGCAAGTACAGAACGTCTGTGGCCACGAAAATTCGAGGTTTGAGATTCCTACGGCTGGTCGACAGACACCATCGACAGGATGGTTATTTGCCGGTGGTGCCGCCTTCGACACGCATTACTGTCGACACGCGGCGTACCGATGTAAGGCCTTCAACGGCTGCGACTGCGGCGCGTTGTTTCGATTCTGCCGCTCGATGGGTAATCAATAGGAGGGTCGCCTCACCGTGTTGACCCTCCTGCCACACCGATTTGATGCTGACATCGTTGGCACCGAACTCGTGAGCGATCGCTGCGAGCACGCCCGGCTGGTCATCAACTTCGACACGGACGTACCACTCGGTGTCGATCTCGGTGAAGTCGAGAATCTCGCCCGACCCGAACCTGATGGCCGGTGAAACCTCGGCGCCCGCGAGAATCTCTCGGGCGGCATCGATAACGTCACCAAGGACCGCCGTTGCGGTTGGCGCGCCGCCAGCCCCGGGGCCGGCAAACAACAGCTCATCGATCGTTGGTCCCTTGATGAAGATGGCGTTGGTTGAACCGCGAATGCCTGCGAGGGGATGACCGACCGGGAGCATCAGGGGATGCACACGGGTACAGATACCTCGTGGTGTCTTTTCGGCGACTGCCACCAACTTGACCACGTATCCAAGGTCGGCTGCGTTCTTGAGGTCCACCAACGTCAGGTTTTCGATGCCTTCATGGAACACACTTTCGAATCCCACCCAGACGCCGAACGCCAGGCTGGACAGAATGGCGGCCTTGGCGGCGGCGTCAGCACCCGAGATGTCAGCCGTCGGATCGGCCTCGGCGTACCCGAGCTGCTGGGCTTCCTTGAGGGCTTGCTCGAAGTCCTGGTTGTCCTCGGCCATCCGCGTGAGAATAAAGTTGGTCGTGCCGTTGACGATGCCCATAACCGTGTCGATCTGTTCGCCCGCAAGCGTCTCGGACAGCGGTCGGATTATCGGGATGCCTCCCCCGACGGCAGCCTCGAAAAGGAACGGAACACCGTTGCGGTCCGCCACGGCGATGAGCTCGGCACCGCGTGCCGCGATAAGTTCCTTGTTGGCGGTGATGACGGGTTTGCTCGACTCGAGGGCGGCAAGGATGAGGTCACCGGCGGGGTCTAAGCCTCCCATGACTTCGACGACCAGCTTGACGTTGTCGTCCTCGATCACGGCCATCGGGTCATCGGTCAAGACACCGTCCGGTACGGTGAAGTCTCGTTCCTTGTTCAAGTCACGGACGGCCGCGCGGACAATTCTGAGATTGAGACCGGTTTTGGCCCGAATCGCGTCGTTGTCCTCGGTAAGCCTACGCACGAGCGAACCGCCGACAACACCGGCGCCAAGTATCCCGATTCCTACTGTGGATTCCATGGCCCGAGATAGTACCGCGTCACAACCACCCCCCAGCGGAATCATCCCGTTCTTGTGACGTTTGGGCGCAATTATTGCGCCCAAACGTCACAAGAACGGGAGGCCACAACTAATTCGACCCGTCCTGGGCCACCCGGCG
>JAADIG010000086.1 GCA_013151445.1 Actinomycetota bacterium | reverse complement strand
AACTCGTCGGCGAACCCGCCATGGCATATGTGACGCGGTGGCGCATGCACGTCGCGTTCGAACTTCTCCGTACCGGCGAAACCACCGTCGCAGCCGCAGCAGCCCGGGTCGGTTACGACTCCGAAGCAGCGTTCAGCCGGGCCTTCAAACGTGTCACCGGCACCACCCCCAGTTCCGCCCGCACCGCCACCGAGCTCGCCTGGGCAGTCCCGCAACTCCGGTGACCGGGCAACCATGTTCCGCTCGGCGAGACAACCGGAGCCTCGAGCACCCAACCTTTGGTGCGGGACCGCAGCACGGGACCGCAACGGCGCAATCACCTGGTCGTGACTCGCGCTCTCGGTTAGGTGGTGGTTGCCATGGCCATGAGGACCTGGCGAGTCTGATCGTCGGCGGGGAAGTACATCTCGATACGGAGATCCGCCAGGGCGATGTCCTCGGCCGTGCCGAACTGTGCAATCGTGCTGAACAGTGACAGCACCATGTCCTGGGCCCTGAATTGAATCGGAACCACCGCCTGGAGTGATTCGGTGCGCGCCGGCCACCGTGTCTGGCGTTCCTCGACCATCCGGTTCGCAGTCGCTTCGAGGATCGGATCCCCACCGACAAATGTGCTCTCGGTACGCAGACGCACGATCAGATGCTGGGCAACCTCGTCCCAGTTCGCAATGGCGGCCTCCATGCGTTGGGTATCCGTGATGGCGCCGAGCATGCTCTCACCTTCGCTCAACCCGATCGCAGCGATCATGATCTTCGCCGAAGAGTTAGCCCGAACGACGGTCCAGTGCCGGTCGAGAGCAAGAGCGGGGAACGGATCGTGGCGTTCCAAGGTCCAATCGATCGCCGCTCTGACCTGCGCCATCTCGTCGTCACTCAGATCTCGGGCGCGGTAGGTGGCCGCGAACCCGGCGGCATGGAGGAGTGTGTTTCGTTCCGAGAGGGGAATTTCGAGGTACTCACTCAGGTGATGCACCATCTCCCGGCTCGGCTTGGATCTCCCCGTCTCAAGAAACGAGATGTGCCTTGCGGACACGCCCGCCAACACCCCCAAATCAAGCTGGCTCACCCTCCTGACATTGCGCCACTCCTTGAGCGCTGGACCAAACGTCGTTTCCATAGACGATCTCCTTCCGATTAACCGACTATACGCCGGCGCCAGACGTCGGGCACTTACCTGGCAGGTAATTGCTGAGCGCCTCACCGGGCGGGACACTGGAAGCCAATCGATACGTCAATCAAAAGGGAGTTGGGATGGAAAACGTCAAAGCGGATCCGTGGAAGAACCTCGGCGCATGGCTCTTCATTGTGTTCGGCGCTGTGATCGGCCTTGCGTCAATCCCGGCGACGTCGGGCCCGGCACTGTTCCTCATCGACTTCGTCCTGTGGCCAATCGACGGAGCCCAGGCCGTCTCACCGGAAACTCGGATCATGTCCGCAGTCCTCGGGGGTGTGATGCTCGGTTTCGGCACCGCACTGCTGGTCCTCGTCGCCAAGGCATACCCGCGTGACCCCGCACTCGTGCGAACAGTGACACTGGCCGGAGCCTGGGTCTGGTTCGTCGCCGACAGCGTCGGTTCGGTCGCAGCCGGCGCCCCGGCCAACGTGCTGCTCAACGTCGGTTTCCTCGCAGCGTTCGTCGTGCCGTGGCGTACCGTTCCGTCACGGAGAGACCTCGAGGCGTCAAGATCGTGAGCCCGTCTGGAATCGTGACGTGCTCGATCCGATCGCAGGGTGGCATCTGGTTGAACCGCGGACTCATGCGAACAGGTCGGCTGCGGCCCTCTCGAGGCCAGACCACCCGCTTGCGAGAACATCGGCAGGGGTTGGCGGCATAGACCAACCCGCAACGGTAGAGCGCATCGTGCGGCGAGACCTCGCGATGCCTCATAGTCAATAGGTATCATTGGCTTTGCATCCCGACTGCCGGTCAAACGAGCGGCGGCAACTCTCGCGGCCCCACAACGTGTAGGAGATGGAATTGGCGACACGGAGTCTGAGCTTTCTGAAACCGACAGCTGCAGTAGGGCTAGCCATGCTTGTAGTCGGTTTAGTAATGACAGTCTTCGACTTCGATCCGCTCACCGGGCGAGTGTTCATGTTCATCGGTGTGATCGACCTACTCGCAGCATTCGTACTCGGTCGATACAGACGCGGGGGAACGTAGGCAGAATTGCGCCGACGCGACGGGCGACCGTCGGTCGAATCCTGAGAGTGATCTGCGGAGTCGTCGGAACTCCGGCGTGGGCAACCAGGCTGCGACAGTGCCCGTTCACGGCTTCACGCGGGCGACCCCGACCGAACCGGTTGTTTAGACTTCATATCCGGCGACCGGACACACAGTGTTCTCGAGCCCGCGGGAACGCAGTTCGAAGACGGCGGTGGACAATCGCCCCGGTTGTCCCTGCGACAATGAACGTGTGGAAGTTCTTGTATTTGGTGGCAATGTGTTCGTCGGTCGCGCGATCGCGGAGGCAGCTCTCGGTCGCGGGCATTCCGTCACGACACTCACCCGCGGTGTGAGTGGACCAAGTCCAGAGGGTGCGATCTCCGTGTTGGCGATCGCAGCGAAGCCGGAGGGCTCGCCGGTCTTGAGGGTGGCCACTGGGACGTTGCGATCGACGTTCCAAGTTCGCCCCTCCAGGTGCAATCTGCAATTGACGCACTCGGTGGCCGCGTCCCGCAATATGTCTTCATTTCGACGATCCTCACAGACAGCTTCGATGGGTGTCGGATGAGTTCCTTATCGACCAGGGCATTGTGCCGTACACAGAAATGCCCTTGTGGGTACCGGCGATACCCGAGTTGCAGGCGTTCGCCGATGCCGACTCGGCACCGGCCGAACAGCTGGGCTCATCTTCCGTCCGATTCACGACACGATCAATGACACCTTCGCCTGGGCTACCACGCACGACCAACGAGCTCGGCAAAACGGTCTCTCGACAGACCGGGAGACGCGGTTACTCGCTGCTTGGGACGATCGCCAGGGGTAGTTCGGTGGATGTTGCTTGCGGTATCCGTTGTACCCACCCCGCTCGCGGCTTGCGGATTCATGTGAACAGGTCGGGTGCGGCCTACTTGAGGCCGGACCACACGCTTGTGGCAACATCCGCGCGGGTTGGCGGCATAGACCAACCCACCCCTCCGTTCTTGTGACGCTGGAAGGGAATAATCCCCTCGAAACGTCACAAGAACGGGAGGAGGGATACCGCTATGCCGTGACTGTTTTGCTGAGCAGCTCTATCAGCTCGACGTTTGAGAACATTTGTCGCGGACATCCTGCTCCTATGCGGCGGCAACGAGCTGTCGCGAGGGTTGACGGGCATGCGACGTGAGAGACGGATGGTCTCGCGCGCACAAAGCCGGTCCGCACGTCGTCCGTCGGGTAGGTCCGTGCCGTGACCTAGAGGAAACCCAGCGTTCGCGCCGTGTCTAGCGCATTTCCGGTGGGAGTTCGCCGATGTAGGGGAGGGTGCGGTACCGCTCGGCGTAGTCGAGGCCGTAACCGACGACCCACACATCGGGGATGGTGAACCCGAGAAAATCGATGTCCACCTCTTCTTCCGTGCGGTCGGGTTTGTGCAACATGGTGGCCGTCTTCAACGATGCGGGGTTCCGAGCCTCAAGGAGTCGTTTGAGGTACGCCAACGTGTGGCCGGTGTCGACGATGTCTTCCACCAGCAGGACATGCTCGCCGACGATCGGGTGACGGACGTCCATGAGGAGCCGAACCGAGTCTGCAACGTCGCTTTCTTTCGCCCCGTAGCTCGACACCGCAATGAACTCGACCCGGTGCGGAATTGTGAGTTTGCGAGCGAGGTCGGCGAGGAAAATGAAGGACCCCTTGAGGACACCGATTAAGACGAGCTGGTCGGCGTCGGCGTAGGCCTCGTCGATCTCGGCAGCGAGGATTGCAACCTGGTCTGCGATCTCTTCCTCTGAGAACAACGTCGGCGGTTTCATAGGTCTGACGCTAGCGGAGCGAGACGCTGGTGGCACATTGCGACCCTCCCGAAGCCGTTCTTGTGACGTTTCGACCCAATTATTCCCGTCTAACGTCACAAGAACGGCTTGACTCTTCCCCGGGGAGAGACCCGACAATGAGAGGGACAGGAGGTACGACACGTGAATTTGGTCCCCATTGGACGGTTCTCAAAGATGACCCGGTTGTCCATCAGGGCGCTGCGGCTCTACGACGAGAGCGGTCTGCTGCGACCCGCACACGTTGACCCATCGTCCGGCTACCGGTACTACGACCTTGGCCAGGCGAACCGGGCCGAGGCGGTGAGGATCCTCCGTTCGGTTGACATGCCGCTCGATGAGATCGTTGCGGTCCTCGAGACTGAAGACCCCGAGCTGGTCCACAAACAGCTCATCGTCCACCGCGAGCGGCTGGCCGAACGGCTCGCAACTCAGGAGCGGATGCTTGCGTACCTCGAGTCACTCATCCAACGCAAGGAAGGAATCATGCCCTACGACGTTCAGATTCTCGAAGAGACACCGCGCCTCGTCGCGGCCACAAAAGTGCGTACCAATCTGCGCCGGATTGGTGATGACATCGGTGCCGGCTTCGGGACCCTGATGCAGGGACTCGGCCGCGCCGGGATCGCTCCATCGGGTGCGCCACTCATTGTCTACCACGACGTGATTGACGAGGAAACCGAGGGCGACATCGAGATCTGCGTACCGGTGGACCGCTCCATTCCCGACGCCGCCGAGGTGTACACGCGGGAGCTCGAAGGTGGGACCATGGCAAGTACGGTGCATCATGGGCCGTATCAGGAGATCGCCCCTGCCTATCACACCCTCACCGGCTGGGTCTCTGAGCACGGGCACGAACTGGCCGGTCCGCCACGGGAAACGTACCTCAACGACCCCCAGGTTGTGCTCCCGGAGGATCTTCTCACCCGGGTCGACTTTCCAATAGTGCCCCAGCCCGACTGACCGATCGCGAGCCGGCAGGAGAACCGGTCAGGTCAGGGAAGCCGGTAGAGGATCCCGCGTTTGTCCCGGCCGATCGTCTCGACTGCACCTGACAGGCGGAGGCAGTAGCCGACCTCCCTGGCGAGGTGGCGTGAGCGTCCCAGTCCGTCGGCGAGGTCCGCTGTCGTGAACGGATCCGGCAGGTTGGCCGGCAGCAATCCCAACAGCGCCTCGGGAGAGCGCAGTTCGACCGCGTCGATGACACCGATGAGACGCCGTTCCTCAATGATGTATCCGCCGCGCCGCCATCCCTTCTTCGCGTCGGGTCGGCGGATCTCTTCCTCCTCAATGAGCGCCACTTCCAGCGTGAAATTGGGGTGGCTCAAGAGCGACGGGAACGACACGAGTTCGGCGCAGACGTCCGCTGCGATGCCATGCTTGGGTGACCGTTTGCGCGACGTCT
>JAADIG010000079.1 GCA_013151445.1 Actinomycetota bacterium | reverse complement strand
ACCAGCGGTGATGCGAGGCAATCGTGGCGTGCGGTGACGCGTCGACCAGATCGTCGCAGCTCGACGACGGAGAAGGTCCGCGACGCGTCGGCAGTGATTGGTGAGGCCGGGCCACGCCATGACGGCGCCGAGCAGCCTGGTAGCTCGTCGGGCTCATAGCCCGAAGGTCGCGGTTTGATTGCTGCGTCCGCGGCCCAGTGAGACGGGTCTCTTCATTCCTGTCGAGTCCCTGTCGGGCCTCGACGTCTCTACCTCGTTCTGTTGTGTCTTTTGATGACCGTATCTGGTTTGGGATTCGTCGACCGGTCCGGCGCTCACTCGGGTGGCCGTTCTAGGTTCAAATCCTGCCCCCGCCACCAACGACAAAGGCCCGGAAACAAGCCGCTTCCGGGCCTTTGTCGTTGTGCAGTCCGATTGCTTCGGGCGCCCGAGGCAACGGCTGGGCAACATGGGAGGTCGCCCAAGGTCGCTCAAGACAAGGTCGCTCAAGCTCTGTGGAACTGACAGACCTGCTTGCTGATTTGGGCCGAGACCAGGCCGGAGCGAGCGATCTGAGGCGGCCCAAGGTGAGCGGTTGGCCGGTTCTGGGGTGGACTCTCGTGATTGGCGAAGGTGTGCGGTGTGACCCTGAGTCCACTATGGGTTTGACGAGTTGAGGGCGGCGAGCTGGTGTGTGAGATACCGCTGTTCGACTTCGTTGGTGCAGAGTTCCAGTGCAGCCTGATATGAGGTTCGAGCCAGGCGGGTATTGCCGGCGCGTCGTGCGAGGTCGGCGCGCACGGCGTGCAATCGGTGGTTGTTCGCCAGGGCGTGGTCGAGCCCCTCGATGATGTCCAGGCCCGCTTGGGGTCCTTCTGCTTCGCCCGCTGCGACAGCGCGGTTGAGTCGCACGATCGGTGACCCAGTCAGGGTCTCGAGCTGGGCGTAGAGCCTGGCGATTGTGGGCCAGTGGGTGTCGGAGGCCTTCTGGGAGCCTGCATGTTGGGCGGCGATCAGGCCTTGGAGGCGAAGTTCTTCGGCATACTCCGTACCGGGCGGCAGGCTGGAGATGAGTTCGGTGCCGGTTCGGATCTGGTCTTGCTGCCAGAGTGACCGGTCCTGGTCAGCGAGTGTGACCAGGCGGCCGTCGCGCACTCGTGCGTCGCGGCGGGCGTGCTGCAAGAGAAGCAAGCCGTTCAGCGCCTGGACTTGGTGAGCGTCGGGGACGAGACGACGCAGTACGTCAGCCAACTCGACCGCGTCGCCGGCGAGGTCGGTCCGGAGCAGGTCGGGCCCGTTGGCGGGGGCGTAGCCAGCGGTGAACGCCAGGTAGATTGTTCGGCAGACGTCATCGAGGCGGGTGCGCAGCTCGCTGTCTACGGGTGCCGCCAGGGGGATCCCAGCCGCGACGATCTTCTTTTTCGCTCTGGTGATTCGGGCCGCCATCGTGGCGCGGGACACAACGAATAGCCGTGCGATGTCGTCGGTTGTGGTGCCGATCACGAGCCGAAGCGCGAGCGGCGATCTGGCCGCGGGATGCAGCGCTGGGTGACAGCAAAGCAGAACGAGCGCCAGCCGCTCATCGTCGACGTCCCCGATGTCACCGGTGGCTGTTGGTTGAGCCCAGTCTGTGCTGACGGCTAGGAGCTTGGCCTTGCGTCCGTGGATTGCCTCTGATCGAAGCTGACCTAAGACCACTCGCGACGCTGTTGTGTAGAGCCATCCGGCGGGGTTGACCGGAACGCCTGCGGTGGGCCATCGTTCGCTTGCGCGCGCGAAGGCTTCGCTGAGAGCGTCCTCGGCAAGATCGAGCCGTCGTGTGTGAGCAACAAGCAGCGACAGTAACCGGCCCCAATCGGTCCGGTAGGTTTCCGCGATCGCGCGGTCAGCCCATGTCGACGACTGGTCGGATTTCGATGTCATAGGGAGGGAGGATACGGCAAAGGTCAGTCATCGTGTCAAGGTCCGGCGCCTCGATGACATAGAAGCCGCCGATCTGCTCGGTGGCCTCGGCGAACGGCCCATCAGTGACGGTTGATTCGCCGCCGCGGGTGCGCATAGTGGTAGCCATCGAGCCATCTTGGAGCGCCTCGCCGGCGAGCGTCTTGACGCCCGCCCGCTTCCCACAAGCCTCATCGAAAGCGCCGAACTTTGCGAATGTGGCCTCCTGCTCCTCGGGCGACAGCTGATCCCACGGCCCCACGTCGCCGTCCCCGGCAAGCAACACGAAATACTTCATCGATACTCTCCTCCTTCAATGGCCGGCGCGAGCCACCGACAATACAATGACGCGTCAACAGGACGAAAATCGACAGGCGATCCAAGAAACCCAACCGTTAGCAGCGGTCTGCAAGACGTTACCCACCGATACTCAGGCATCGCGCCATGCTGACCTGCGCGACATCGGCACCAACCAGACGATCGCTCTTGTGCAATGATCGTATTTATTCGATGATGGACCGGGTGGCTGAGATCGAGGCGCATGATGAAGTCGTCGAATGGTTCGACGAGCTCAGCCAGAACGAGCGGGAACGAACTCAGATCGTTGTTGACCGGTTGGCCTCGCTCGCGTCAAAGGCGAGGATGCCGTTCTCCCGAAGTCTGGGTGCAGGCCTGTTCGAGGTCCGGTTCACGCTCGGTTCGACCGCTCGTCGGATCACCGACCGGTTCACGAAAGACGGACGGATCATTCTGCTCACCACGTTCCGGAAACAACGCAACAACGAACGGGCCGAGGTCACTCGAGCTCGCAAGATCGCTCAGGACTGCACCAAGCGCAATCCGTAGAAGGAGACACCGATGGCCAACTACTCCCGATGGGAAGACATCAAGAAGAGCAAGGGCAAGCCCTCCACTGAAACGCGGGCCGCGGTCGAACAGGACCTCGACCTTGGCCAACTGATCTACGACATGCGTACCGAAGCCGGGCTGAGCCAGCGTCAGCTTGCTGAACGGATGAAAACAACCCAGTCCGTCATTTCTCGCCTTGAGGAAGGTGGCGGCGCCAAGAACCGGATCGACACCCTGGCCCGGGTCGCGACTGCGCTTGACCGGCACCTCGTGTTGTCGTTCCCGACCGAGGTTCCCGACAAACTCACCGATGCCGTCCAGGTCGCCTGAGGCACTCGTGGGAATCGGGAGCGATGGCGCACAGATGACGCGGGACAGGCGTAAACAGGTGCGAATAACCGGGAACAGATGTCACTACACAGACAGCGTTTCCCCTGGTAGATCAACAAAACCGGCATGAATGAAGGGTTCTTGAGAACTAGCTCAACGGTCTCATAACCCGAAGGTCACGGTTTGATTGCTGCGTCCGCGGGCCAGTGAGACGGGTCTCTTCATTCCTGTCGAGTCCCTGTCGGGCCTCGACGTCTCTACCTCGTCGGGTCGTGTTTCCTGAGGCGCGCATCGGGTCTCTCCGCTGTATTCGAGTCCTTTTCGGCCTCGAATCCGCTACCCGTCTCTGGCTTCATTTTCTCGCGTCCCTGGTTTGCGGTTTGGTGACGGTTATGTGTGGTTTCGTGGGGTCGTTCCAGGTTCAAATCCGGCCCCGCTACGAACAGACACCCTTGAGACACTGACGTTCTCAAGGGTTTCGCCGTTTCCGGATGCGCACTGAAGCGGTCATGTCGAACCTGTGTCAAACGCACCGTGCCCTTCTTCCTGAAGCCCCCCGAGTCTCTGTGAAACTCGGGGGGCTTCAATCCTACATTTATCAGGGGTTTCTTCGCGTCTGGAATCGCGCGCTGGCCAGCTTGACTGTGGAACGTGAACCTGCCGCGCTCAGACCCGTGGCCCGGGGTGCGATTGGTCTGGCGGGGCCTTGGTGATTGGAGGACCCGGGGTGGGCGTGAACCGATCCAGGTTCATCGGGGACTACGGGGCGGCCTCGGTTCGGTGGAGGGGTCTGCAGGCGGATAAGATCGCCGAGTGAGGCTTCCGCGGGCTGGACGTCAGGGTGATTATCAGATATGATAAGAACATGTCTGACATGAGTTCGACACTGAAGCGAGTTCTGGCATCCGCTGCCCGACTGCAGGAGGTCCTGCCCGATGCGGTTCTGGTCGGCGGTTCGGCCGCGGCGCTTCACGCCGGTCATCGAGACTCCTTCGACCATGATCATGTCCTCACTGATCTGGTCGACCGGTATGAGACAGTGCTGGAGGCGGTGGAGGCGACCGATGGGTGGGCGACATCGGTTCGGGCTTCAAAGCCGCCGTTCACCATCATGGGCAGCCTGTGGGGTGTCGAGGCCGGTCTCCGTCAGATGCGCCGAACCCGCCCGTTGGAAGCCTGCGAGATCGACGTGGGCGAAGGCAGATCGGTCGTCGCGCCCACAGCTCCCGAGGCGTTGCGGGTCAAGGCGTTCCTCGTTGTCCAGCGCAACGTCGTGCGCGACTACCTCGACGTCGTCGCTCTGGCTGAGCATCTCGGGATCGACACCGCAACGGAGATCCTGTCCGATATCGATTCCTACTACGTGGATCGTTCAGGTGAGCGGGGATCGGTACTCACGTCACTGGTGATTTCACTGGCCGATCCGAAGCCCCGCGATACCGAGGTGATCGACGAGCTGCCCCGCTACAAGGGACTCGAGGAGCGGTATCACCGTTGGGACGACGTCGTTGAGGTCTGTCGTACTCTCGCGCTTCGACTGGGCGGGGCCGCGTGATGCCGGTCGCGTTCCGCAACGTGGATGCGTCGCCCACCGACGACGTCCGGACCTGGCCCTACGAGGCGCTCGTGACGGTGGTCGACCGGGGTCTGGTCAGCGACTGGCAGCCCATATTCGCCGAAATCCGCCGATCACCGTGGGGCCGCGTTGCTCGCCGCGTGGAGCACTACCTTTCCTACCGCGAGCCCGACGGTGTGAGCACACTGTTTGGTCTTGCAATCGACCGTGCCCGTGTCGATGCCAATCAGGCGGATCGAGCCGAGGTGGCGGCCCGAATCCGGAACGCCGTCACCGGTTCGGGTCTGACCAACGCCGAGTTCGCCCGGCTCGTGGGAACCAGTGCATCCCGTCTCAGCACCTATCTGAGCGGCAAGGTCGCTCCGTCATCCGCGATGCTCCTGCGAATCGAACGGATTGCCGGGGACCTGCAGCACTCCTCGGATAGTTGAACCAGCGCGGTGCGTTGAAGCCAAGACTGATCAGGAATCTTTCGGGTGGCCAACCTTTCCGAACTCACCATGCCCCGAAGGTCGCGGTTTGATTGCCATGTCCGTGATTTGGCGAGACGGGTCTCTTCGTTCCTGTCGAGTCCCTGTCGGGCCTCGACGTCTCTACCTCGTTCCGTTGTGTCTTCTGATGACCCTGTCTGTTTTGGAATTCGTCGACAGGTTCGGCGCTCACTCGGGTGGCCGTTTTCGTTCTTGGTTCAAATCCCGACCCCGCTACGAAATGATGGGTCCGGGAACTATACGTTTCCGGGCTTTTGCATTTCTTCGCATGGGTGTTCGGTCGCCCGGGTCTCTCCGCTGGATTCGAGTCCGTTCCGTCCTCGAATCCGCTACCCGTCTCTGGTTCCAATTGTTCGCGTCCCTGGTTTGCGGGTCGGTGACGGGCCTGGAGTGGTTTCGTGGGGTTCGTTCTTGGTTCAAATCCCGACCCCGCTACGAAATGATGGGTCCGGGAACTATACGTTTCCGGGCTTTTGCATTTCTTCGCATGGGTGTTTGGTCGCCCGGGTCTCTCCGCTGGATTCGAGTCCGTTCCGTCCTCGAAGCCGCTACTCGCTTCGGGTCCGAGAATGTCGCGTGTCTGGTGTGGAGTCTGGTGACGGGTTCGGCGAAGGCGAGCCTTCTGGTGGAATGCCGCAAGTTCGCTGTCCTGGGTGTTGGTCGTCGGCCTCTTCGTGGCGAGTTGTCTTCTTGGACCCGGGTCTGGAAGGGCTTGACGTCAGTTGGGGTGAGTGCCTCGAGGGGGACGTCTCCGATGCCTGGAGTGATGTACCGCCGAGTGCATACGCCGTAGTCGCGCCATCCCGCGCTGATCGTGTGCGCGGTAGCGTTGGTCCGATCGTCGTTGCGTTGATCCGAGATGCCCGCAGCGTGAGTCCCAACCCTCAACATAGGTTTGCGCCAGCGGGCATCTCGGCCCGGCACCAATCGAAGGTCAGCCAGCCGGCCCTCGCTGAGCTCAGGCGACATCCTGGCGGGTGGTGTCTGTTTCTTGAAGAGTCCGGCGGCGATGGTGTAGCCGAAGAGCGTCCCGAATCCCATCTGGGTGAGGAGTCCCAGCAGGTCGGTGCTCTGCCATTCCTCCATCACCACACCGCCCTCGATCCGACGGATGAAGACACCGGTGATCTCGACGTCCTTCTTCGAGGCCGGTGCTCCCATGAACTTCCCCGTGTTCTTGGCCGTTGTGATGAAGCGGATACTCACGAGGTCATCCTCGGCGAGGACGTGGGTGAACTCCATCGCCATGTCGCTCATGGCGTCCTTGAGGGCCTGCATGAATCCGATGTACTCGTCCTTTGTGTAAACGGCACTGTCGCCGGTGTAGGTGAAGCCGTCGTCAAGGAGAGAGTCGAGGCGTTCCCAATCTCCTTCGAGGATCGCGGTGGAGACCCCGAGTGCGGTCTCCTTGTTGTCGGTCAGCGTGGTTTCCATGATGATCTCCTACATTGTCTCTTGCGGTACAGAATTATTGTATCATACAAGTATTGTGATCCGTATAGAGTATTCAGCATGACGATGCCGCGACCCAACGAACTGCCCGCCGACCTCGGAAGGTCCGCGACGTACCTGATGGTGCGTCTCGGTAAACATGCACAGGCGAGCTTCACCGCCGGGATCGAACCTCTGGGGTTACGGCCCCCGCACTACGACATGCTCGTGACCCTCGCAGCGGGGATGGCGAGCTCCCAGAAGGATCTCTCCGATGTGCTGCGGGTCGACCAGGCCCGACTTGTTGCGCTCCTTGATGAGATGGAGGAGGCCGGTTTCGTCACCCGTTCGCAGGATCCCGCAGATCGACGACGCAATATTGTGGTGCTCACGAAGGAGGGGGAGCGGGTTGTCGCTCGAGGGCGGCGGATCGCAGCTGATGTCGAGAGGGAACTCGTACCGTTGAAAGGTTCGCAACGGGAAGAATTCACGGCGATGCTGCGCCGCCTCGTCGACACGGCCAGGGATTGATCGGTCTCCGTCGACCGTTGCCAATGGACACGGACACTACGAGTCGACGCTCGTTATGCGTCGCTTTCACAAGACGACCGCCACCCAACCCGGGCGTGGCGACCACCACACACGACCGAGCCTTCGAAGCGAGCAGAATCGAACTCGTCGCCATGCAGATCGACGGACACATCGCGGGTGTTTCGAGAAGCAACGGTGTCTTCGCCGACTGAAAGATCAGTTCTTGGCGTGTGGTCGAGGCAACGTTTCGGTCGACCGTTTTGTCGGTACGTTGGTCATTTGTTGATAGCCCACGACTTGACCTCTGCACGGACACCTTTGAGGAGGTGCAACGACGGTGTCGGATCCGCTGTGGTTGAGTTGGTTGAGGCCGATGACGGCGGCGATCAGGAGCCGACACCGCTGTTCACACCGATTCGAATCAATCTGACCAGCAATGGCAGCTCGTTCGAGCGCCGCTCGCAGCCCGCCCTCAAGATGCTCGAGGTAGCGGCGAGTTGTTGCGGGATCAGTGACAGCCCCCATGTCGGTGACGATGAGACAGCCCGTAGGGGTGTCCGACTCGAACATGGCATCGATCCTGTCGAAAAGATCCACGATGTCGGCGATGCCATCTGTGCCGCCGTAAAGACGTTCGAACAACTGTTCTTCAGCCAGGTCAACGTACGCAGCCGCGGCACTACAGAAGAGGCCCCTCTTGCCGTCGAAGCTGTTGTACAGGGTCGATCGGTCCACACCCGTCGCCTCTTCGAGGTCATGCAACGTCGTGGCGGAGAAACCCTTCTCCCAGAAGACGAGCATCGCCGCAGAAACTACCGCTTCACGATCGTACAGGACTGGTCGCCCGACCTTCGGTGCTGCACCATTTGCCTTTTGCATCATGGAGTGTATATTAGCATCATCCGTTATACACCGAGCGATGCATAAAACTCGAACATCCCTGACTGATTGAAAAGAGATTCATCATGGCAACGCTCCTCGTCACCCTCACCGCCGCCCCGGATCAGGATTCGGCGCGGGGAAGATACGTCGCGGGAGTCCAGCCTCTTTTGAAGGCTGCCGGTGGCCGTCCGGTCAAGAGGCTACGAGTGACAGACGCCATTGTTGGATCAGCGGGCACATCAATGGCACTGGTCATGGACTTCGACTCTGCCGACGCCATTGCCGATGTCTTTACGAGCGCCGCGTATCAGGCATTGGTGGCCGACCGCGATACGGCCTTTTCGAACATCGAGATTCTCATCACCGAGGATGCCGAATGACATCAACCTGGTCACCAACCACAAACGTAGGAGAATCCGATGCCTAAATTTACCGTATCTCGACATATCGAAGCCCCGATTGAGAAGGTGTGGGAGGTGCTTGACGACTTCGGGGGGATTGCCAGATGGAGTCCCGGGATCAAGACCTCCGAGCTCACATCCGTTGGGCCCGTAGGTGAGGGAACCACACGAAACTGCGACTTCGTCGGACTAGGCGCCGTCAACGAGCGTATCGACACGTACCTACCGAATGAGCGGATGACCGTGAATCTGTACGAGACGTTCAAGTTGCCCATCGAGGGGGCCGTGGCCGACTTCAACCTCGCGTCTGTCGAAGACGGCACGGAACTGACGCTTCATTACAGCTACACACTGAATCGGCTGGGTCGTGTTGTAAAAGGTACAACAGGCAAGCAGATGAAGAAGGGCATCAACGGCCTGGCTGACGACCTCCGAGTCGCGAGCGAGTCGACCGCAACCAGTTGACACACGGTCCGTTCTCAGCGAACCCCGGACGCGGCACGTCCGCGCGGTGTGTTAGCGGCAACGGATAGCGGGAACAGCTCATCAGCGTCGCCGCGGGGGTGGGGTCGTCACAGGCTCATACCCTCGAGGTCGCCTCTCAACCACCGTTTTCGTGACTTGCTGGGCAGGTTTGTTCGT
>JAADIG010000036.1 GCA_013151445.1 Actinomycetota bacterium | reverse complement strand
GCGAAGACACAGACCGCTTCGGCCGCCTGCTCCGCCTCGTGTTTACCCCAACTTCCTTCGTCAACGCAGACCTCGTGGAGGGTGGTTACGCCCTGGGATTACAAGACGGCACAACACTGTCAACACGCCTCAAAACACTTGAAGACATCGCATTCAGGGACGCCACCGGCATGTGGGGTTGGGACGTCTGCGGGGCAACTTCGGGCAATCTCGAAATCTCGGATCTACAGCCGAACGCCCCAGGACCCGACGACGAGAACCTCGTCGAGGAATGGATCGAGTTCACCAACGTCGCAACAGCCCCGACGGACATGGGCGGATTTATCGTGCGCGACGAGTCATCGACTCACCGATATTCTTTCCCACCAGGGTTCTTCCTTGACGCCGGGGCCGTTGTGCGTCTCCGCACCGGGTGTGGCCAGGACACACAACAGAACATCTACTGGTGCAATGAAACATCGGTGTGGAATAACGGGGGCGACACCGTCCTTCTGCAAGCTCCCGGTGGCACCGTCATCGACCGCCTGGTCTACACGGACTCCTAGCCGGACTCCTCTCTCGGGTACCCGGAACTGAGAATCGGTAGCTCTCTACTCGCCGTCCTGTGACGGAATTGCACACTCCGGGCGGGCATCACCCGAGCCGGCAAAACCGCCCCAGCTCTTGGGGTCAAAGCTCGCAGCGTCACCAAACGCGTCATCAGTGAGGAACCGGACAACCGCGCGATACACCGCTTCGGCATACGCCTGGCGAAACTCCGGGGTAGCCAACAGGTCCGCCTCCGACCTGTTCGACATGAACGCTCCCTCGGCGATCACGGCTGGCATCTCGGTCCGCTTCAACCCGTAATACTGCTTGCCCGGGTTCTTGGTTGAGAGCCTTGACTTTGCTCCGACATCCTGGACTCCAACCCAGTCGGTGCCAAAGGGGGCAAAACTCCGGTTGAACTCCTCGACCATGATCGTGGCAAACCGGCGGGAGTCCTCGAGCTGGCTCTGGTAGTAGACGTCAGAACCGGGGGTTTCGAGTTTGTTTTCGTGACCCGCATTGTTGTGGATAGCGACAAACGCATCCGCTTTCATGGCGTTGGCGAGTTCGGCCCGAAACAGCAACCCGGCCTCGTAGTCGGCAAGTTCATCAGCGCCGGTGCGAGTAACAATGACCCGCTGCGCGGCAGGCACCTGGTCGCCGGTGTAGATCGTGCCAGTCTCCCAGTCGACCGTGTGAGGAGCGAGGAACAGATCACGGGCGCGACGGGCGATGTCGACGTTGATTTCCTTCTCCCTGAGCCCGGTCTCCGCTACCGCCCCGATGTTCCAAGGACCCCCATGTCCAGGATCGAGCACGACCACGGCCTTGGCGAAATTGAATGACTTGCCTACGGCCTGGTTCTGGCTCGGTCCGTTCAGGACAAGGTCGCCAGCTCGGGCCCAGGCCGTCGTGTCGCACATCGTCACTAGTTCGAGCCAGCCATCGTCAAGGGTCGCGGTCACCGCAAACACGAGACCCTCACGAGCCACGACGAGCTGCTCGGTGCCCCCCTGTGAGAAGATCGGTGCGCCGCCGGCGGGGACCGTAGCCATGCCGACGCCGGCAAACTGACTATCAATCGCAGGTTCTGCGGGTACGCCGAGAACGGTGGGTTCTGGTACCCCAATGGGTACGATCGTTGTCGTTGTCGTTGACGTCGTTGTGCTCGAAGTTGTGGTCGTTGGGGAAGTGGTCGTCGTGACAAGTGGTGCAAGCGTCCCAAGTAAGGAGGTTTCGTCGGGGGACGGCTGGCTGGTTGTCGTCGCACAGGCTGTTGCCACCAGCATGATCGCGACGACTAGTCCCACACTCCTGGCAGTCATGGTGCCCCACCAGACTGTGTGGGAACCTTGCACGAGCGCGACGATACCGTACCGGAGTCGTCGGGGAACGGCTCAGGTTGAAAAATACTGGTGCTGGTGTCGGGGGTCGTAAAGAAACGCACAATCCCCCGATAGACACCGTCGGCATAGGCCTGTTGGAAGTCACCCGTTTTCAGCAGGGCCTCCTCTTCGGGTTCCGAGAGATAGGCGCCCTCGACGATGACTGCAGGCATTTCGGCGCGCCGGAGAAGCCCGTAGTAGTCGTCGCCGGACTTCGGATCGATGCGAGCTCGCGCTCCAAGAAGTTGCCCACCGGACCATTGTGCATCGAAGGGAGCCAGGGACTTCACCAACTCGTCGTAGATCAACCCGGCGAGACGATCCGAGTCTGGTACCGACGCGGCATAGAAGACTTCGGATCCTGGCCTGCTCGCGGCCTGGGTCGGAACCGTGTTGTTGTGGATCGCGATCAGCGCATGGGCTCCGGCCGTATTCGCCAGACCAGCTCGGTAGGCAAGTCCCAACTCGTAGTCACCACCATCGGGACCGTCGGGTGACCGTGTGAGCAGCACCGACTTGACCCTCGAGTACTCCGACCCCGGTGTGATTTCCCCGGTCACAAAGTCGATGTTATGCGGGGTCTCCAAGAGTTCCTTGAGGCGAAGCGAAATCTCCATGTTGACGCTCTTCTCGGACGTACCGGTCGGGCCGACACCACCCCAGTCGCGCCCGCCGTGTCCCGGGTCAACGACCAGCACAAGCCGAGAAAGATCCGAAGTCGCCCGGGCGGTCGTCTTGGCGACAGGCGTCACCTGGCTGTCAGTCATGAACGCCGTGGTACCGCACGGAGTGAGTACCTCAAGCCACTCCCCCGACCGTGAGATGAAACCCAGCGTGAGTCCCTGCGCAATGGTTTGTACCACCGTGCCGTTGGCGACGTTGTATAGGTCGGCGCCACCGAC
Organism: Actinomycetota bacterium; assembly: GCA_013151445.1. GTDB lineage: Bacteria > Actinomycetota > Acidimicrobiia > Spongiisociales > UBA5794 > BMS3BBIN02. Next base: position 22,507 of record JAADIG010000036.1, on the reverse strand, counting down.
AGGAATCTCGAAGTACCCCTCGGTGGCCGTGAGCGACGGGTCGAGCGTGGTCGTAGTGGTGGGAGGAGGGAGCGTCGTCGGCACGCCACGGGGTCCAGCGCCGGCGATCGTGGGATCAACGGACCCACAGGCCGCCGCCACGAGGGAGAGAGCACCAAGGGTTGCCACCATCCTCCAACCCTGCCGTCTCACCTAGTCCACCTGTTCCTTGTTGCGGTCAGCGGCATTATCGCAGCTACACCCAACAACCGAGCCCACTCACTAGAGACGCTGTGCGACGGTCTTCATCTCCATAAACAAGCGGAGGTAATCCGGGCCGCCAGCCTTGGCGTTTGAACCCGACATGTTGAAGCCACCAAACGGCTGAATGCCAACAAGCGCACCGGTAATTTTCCGGTTGATGTACAGATTCCCAACATGGAACTCGCGTTTAGCGCGCTCGATCCGGTCAGGGTCGCTTGAGTGCAGGCCGCCAGTCAACCCGAACTCTGTGCCGTTTGCGATCTCGAGTGCGTGATCGAAGTCCCGAGCGCGGATCACGCTGAGCACAGGGCCAAAGATCTCGTGCTGTGCAAGCCTTGTTTGGGGGTCAACGTCCGCAAAGACCGTCGGGGCGATGTAGTAACCGCCGTCGAGCTCGATGCTGGCACCTCCCGCGACGAGGTCGGCTTCGGATCGCCCGAGGTCGATCTCATGCAGAATCGTTTTGTACTGAGCCGCCGAAATGACGGGTCCGAGAGCGTAGTTGTCTCTCGGGTCGCCAACGGGCAACTCTTCGACGTGCGCTACGACTCTTGCCAGGACCGTGTCATAGACCTCATCTACGACAATCAGCCGCGAGCACGCTGAACACTTTTGTCCCTGGAATCCGTATGAGCTGGCAACCGCGTCGAGTGCCGCAACGTCGAGGTTTGCGGTCTCATCAATGATGAGAGCATCCTTGCCCCCCATCTCCATGAACGCTCGTTTCAACCATTTCTGTCCGGGATGCACCTTCGCGCTACGTTCAGCAATCCTGAGACCGACCTCCTTCGACCCGGTGAAGTTGATAAACCGGGTCCTTGGATGGTCGACCAGTGTGTCACCTATTTCGCCACCCGGGCCGGGCAGGAAGTTGATGACACCGGGTGGAATCCCGGCCTCGATGGCGACCTCCATGAATTTGTATCCGACGACTGGGGTCGCCGACGCCGGTTTAAGTACGATCGTGTTTCCCGCCGCAACCGGACCAACCGCCATACCTACGAGAATTGCCAATGGGAAGTTCCACGGAGGAATCGCGACCCCGGCGCCGAGCGGTTGCAACCATGATTCGTTCGACTCGCCAGCGAAGTCCGCGGTCGGCACCGGTTCGGCCATCGCGATCGCCTGGTGCGCGTAGTAGCGGCAGAAATCGATAGCCTCGGCAGTGTCTGCTTCGGCCTCTGCCCAGTTCTTGCCGGCTTCGTAGGTCATCCATGCGGCGAATTCGTAACGACGCTCGTTGATCAGGTCGCCGATACGATGGATGGTCTCGGCGCGTTGGTGAGCTGGTGTTGCCGCCCAATCACCAAACGCGCTCCAGGCCGCTGCAATCGCGCTCTCGGCATGGGCGGGGGTAGCGGATGCGGCGGTGCCAACGACCTGGTCGGGTCTTGCTGGGTTCACGGATGTGATCATGTCAGCGGTGTCAACGGGCGAACCGCCGATGACGATGGGACAGTGCACTCCGAGCTGTGACTCAACGACGGATTGACTCCGTCTATAGGCGGCGGCTACGGCAGGATCTGAGAAGTCCGAATAGGCTTCGCTGACATACGGTTTCAGCATGATGGCCTCCTGTTAAACGGTCGCGACTGTCGTTGCGTCGTGGTTACCAGAAGCCTACGGGGTTCTCGTCATCAACGAAACCACTTCTCGCAAGGGAACTCCCTACAGGTCTATCGGGAGTTCAACCAGGAACCGGGCTCCGGTTGAGCCGGGGCGATCAACGACCTCAGCGATACCGCCGTGCGCTTCCACCAATGCTCGCACGAGATACAACCCGATGCCGGTGCCCGGGGTCCCCCCATCCGCGGCGAGACGGTGGAAACGTTGGAAGATTGCATCGCGTTGATTCACCGGCACACCGGAGCCGTGATCATCGACCGTCACTCTCACGATCGTCCCGAGTGAGGAATACAATCCCCAATCGACGACCACGTCAATGGGCTGGTCCCCTGGCGAATACTTTGCGGCGTTCTCGATCAGGTTGACAAACACCTGGCGCAACCTTGCGGCATCCCCCGAGCATGCTGCCGGCGTCCCAAACTCCGTTAGGTTGATCGTCCGCGCCCTGTGCCCATGAATCACTACTTCGATCGCTCGTCGAATGATCTCGACGACGTCCACCATGGTCCGATTCAGTTGCAGCATGCCGGCTTCGAGGCGAGTCGTGTCAAGCAGGTTGCCAATCATCGATTCGAGCACGCCAGCCTCGCGACGCATCTCGTCGACAAAGATCGCGATCGTCGGATCATCAGACTGCTCAGCGAGGATCTCGCCGTAACCAATGACCGCCGTCAGCGGTGTTCTCAGTTCATGAGAGACGGCTCCGACGAATGCTGTCTTGAGCCGATCGAGCTCCTCAAGACGGGCGACCGACGACCGTTCCGTTTCCAAAAGTGACGCCGTGTGCAGTGAGAGACCGGCCTGTGCACAGATCGCCGACGTCACCCGGACATCGTTCGATGAGTACGGCGTATCCGATCCGTCGGCCGACACGACCCATCCAAGGTCTACTCCCCCTCGACGGAGTGGCACTACCAGGATTCGTCCGAATCCGAGTGCGGCAAGTTCCGGTTCCCCGTCTAACACCGGATAGAGAAGCATCGGTCCAACACCCGGCATCCGTGAACTCTCGCGCTCGACCAGCGTGTCGGCGAGATCAACAGCTCCGATCCCATCACCGGAAATCGCCAGCCTGGTCGCGCTCCCCTCCGCAACGAGAAAGGCCATCGACAACCTGTCTCCGAGTGCATCGCCGATGCCTTCCGCTATCGCCGATAAGACGCTGGCGGCGTCGAGCGAACTTGCAGCACGAGTGACAGTCGTCAGTACTTGGTTCGCCCGTTGCCACTCGAGGCGCTCCCGAGCGATCGTATCAGCGAGCGCTATCGCACCTGCGCCAGCTGCCGCAACGGCCTCGATCGCCTTCGCAATATGGATGGGCATCGGCAAATCGACCCCGTCGATCAGCCCGATACCAACAACCGCATCACGGTGCACAAGCGGGACAGCAGCGAGCGTCTCGATACCGAGCGAGGTCAACCAGGTATATGTCTCATCATCTTGGAGCCCGTCAGCGTGCACGATACGGCGCTCGTCGATGGCGCGAATAACTGCGGGAATCGCCCTGAACCGGGCATGAACCGATGCCCACACCTGGAGATCCGGTGTTCCATCAGCGAGCCGTGTTGCACCCGCCCACAGCGACCCATCAAGATGCCACAGGATGGCGGTCGCCCGTGTCGCTCCGGCGGCGCGTGCAAGGTTGCGAGCCACAACGGTGGCAAGGTGCGGCACCTGAACGCCTTCCTCAAGCGCACCGAATACCTCACCGACGAGCCGGCCGGTTTCACCGGTGGCGTACGCGAGCGAACTATCAGCGAAACGTTGGTGACTTTGGTAACTTGACTGGGGCATGCGACGTTGCGCCTTCCCTTCAGTTGACGCTAACGAACTATCGGCAAATTCGCGAAAAAGGTGAAGGAGAACATGATTTCATCCGATAATGGACTTCCAATGCCTCAGATTCTCGTCATCGAAGACTCAGCAAGCGTCCGCCGCCTCATCGAGGTTTGCCTTCGTGTGCTCAATGTTGAACTCTCCTCGGCAGAAGACGGCATCTCCGGCCTCGCCGCCGCACGTGCCTCACTGCCCGAGGTAATCGTGCTGGATATTGGTCTCCCCGGGATGGACGGATGGGAGGTCCTCGGTCATCTCCGATCCGATGACGCCACGAAGAACATCAAGGTCCTAGTGCTGACCGCCCATGCCCAACCTGAAATAGCCGAACAGGCCGCCCTCGGCGGCGCCGACGAGTTCATGACAAAGCCGTTCCGTCCCACCGAGCTCCGAGAGCGGATCGAGAAACTGCTCGACGCCTGACACAGCCGTGTCGATCAGCTACGGTCCAACCGGTGACCACACCCTCCCCCAACGACGTTCCCTCTCGCCGATCAGTCGCGTCTTGGGTGACGTACGATCTTGCCAACACCGTGTTCGCGCTAGGTATCGGCAGTTTGTATTTTCCGACGTGGATGAACGAGGCCGGGGGCTCCGACACCAACCTTGCCGTAGCGCTCAACATTGCCATGGTCGTCGTCATCTTCTTGTCCCCCTGGATCGGTGCCGTCGGGGACTACACCGGCAGACGTGTCCGCCTGCTCATTCCCACAACTCTCGTAGCGGTCGCCGGAACCTTCTTCCTGGGATCCGTCGGTCTCTATCCGTCGCTCGCATTGTTCAGCGTCGCAATAGTCGGATTCAACCTTGGTGGCGTGCCGTACGACGCGCTTCTTCCGGACGTATCAACACCCGCAACACGCGGCCGGGTGTCGGGGCTGGGTGTCGGTATCGGATACCTGGGATCGGCGATCGCACTCGTGATTGGAGCACTGCTCCTCGATGAGTTCGGCTACCCGGCGGTGTTCAAAGCCATCGCCGTTGCATTCTTACTGTTTGCGTTGCCCTCATTTTTCTGGATTGAGGAGCGTCCCCGGATCGCCCACGACACCCCGCGCCCAACGGTCCGGTCGATCCCGAGACAGTTCGTGGGTGCTTGGAAACGTGCGCGCACGTTTCCACAGGTCGCCAGGTTCCTAGTCGGACGATTCCTCTACACGGATGCGATCAACACCATCATCGGGGGGTTCCTCGCGATTTACGCCAAGGAAGACCTCCAACTGACCGATGCCGAGATACGGAGTCTTCTTGGCATATCGATCATCTTTTCTATTGCGGGCGGTATCGGCGGCGGGCGTCTGGTCGACCGATTCGGACCGCGGAGAGTCCTCCACGCAACTCTCTACCTCTGGATGGTGACAATCGTCGTCGCCGTAGCCGCTGGGACGAACAACCTCGTATCGCTTGCCCCCTTCATCGGTATCGGCGCCGGTATCGCGCTCGGTCTGACATGGTCATCGGATCGTGTGTACATGACGGTGATCGCACCACCGGAACATCTCGGCGAGTTCTATGGCCTGTACGCCATGGTCGGGCGGTTCGCAACACTGCTCGGGCCGCTCGTGTGGGCAATACAAGTCGACCGGTTTGGCTGGCCCCGCGGCGTCGCACTTGGCAGCCTTGCCCTCTTCATCGTGGCAGCCCGTGTTGTGCTCAACAAGGTCGACGACGGGTTCGGGTCCCAACGTCTTGCGACACCATCGACAAATGGGAGCTGACGTCGCGTAGCGGTACCCTGCTACCACAATGCGAGACATCGTCCTGGTCGCCAACCCTGCATCTTCCGGATTCACCGGAGCGGGGTTTCGCGACGTCGTCAACATCCTCACCAAGTCGTTTGCCGTCACCCGTATTTGGCCCGAGACCGCACAACAGGCAACCGAGGTCGCCACGGACGCTGCCCTACGGGGTGTGTACGCAGTTGTGGCCATGGGTGGCGATGGGGTCGTCAATAGGGTCGCCAACGGGATCGTCGACTCACCGACCGCTCTCGGGATCGTGCCCGTCGGCACCACGAACGTCCTCGCCCGGATCCTCGGGGTCCCGAAAAAACCCCGGAACGCGGCACGGGCCCTGGCGGACGCCATCCCCGCCCCGCGAGCGGTCGCACGGGTAACAGCCACCATCGACAACGAAGAGCGCACCTCCCTCGCTACCTTTAATGTCGGGGTAGGTTTCGATGCTGATGTCGTCGAGGTCGCCGAAAAGCGGCCGAACGCAAAACTCATGTTCGGATCCATGCACTATGCAAGGACTGCGGCATCGAAGCTGTTCGGAGCCTACGGATCCAAACAGCCGAACCTACGGGTGCGACATGGAGACGAAACCTTCGATGGTGTGACCATGCTCTGCCAGCTTCACCACACATACACCTACTTCGGACGGGTGCCCTTACGATTTGGTCCAGGCCCTTTCCCCGGCGCCACCGCAATTGTGATCGAGCATCTCTCCCCGCTCACCGGGGCCGACTTGGCTGGCCGCGCGGCGATTCGTAAACCTGTCGACGGTATTGCGGGTATCACCAAGCTTGACGATGTGCAGCACCTCATCGTCGAAGCCGACCCCATCGCCCACGTGCAGACCGACGGCGAGTTGCTCGGAGCCGCATCGCGAGTCCATATCGCACCCGACCACGACGCTCTCTCAATCCTGATCCCCAGGTAGGAGCATCGACCCCCGGGGACTGTTTCTATCACGCTCCACGCGTCCCGGCTCCCACGAAACTTCCGGCGCAGGCTATCGCCCACGCAAGGGACCCGCGTCCCGTCTGTGTTGCCTCAAGACTCGGGGGTCGTCTTGCGGGGAGGTTGGGCAATCGTTAGGTACGGGAAGGGAATCTCGATGCCTTCCGCGTCGAAGCGCGCCTTGATGCGTCGCAGGAACTCTCTACGAGACGACCATCGATACTCGGGCGTAACCCGCAGGAGACAACGAACGGTCACCGAGGAGTCTCCGAGAGACTGAACACCGAGGATCTCCGGTGGGTCAATGAATGCTTCGGTCCATGCCTCGTCGGCGGCGAAACGATCAAGCTCATCCTGGATGATGGGGATCACGGTGTCGACATCCTCGCCATAACCAAAACCGACGTCGATGACGACCTGGCTGTACTCCTGGGTGTAGTTCGAGGCGACCCCAATCGACCCGTTTGGCACGTAGTGGACGTTCCCATCAAGGTCGCGCAGGATCGTAGACCGCAGGGTGATCTCCTTCACCGTCCCGCTGACGTTGTTGATCTTGACAACATCGCCAATCGAGTATTGATCCTCTGCAAGGATCAGAAAGCCCGCAATCACATCCTTCACGAAGTCCTGCGCACCGAACCCAATCGCAATACCGATGATCGATCCAACGGCGAGAAACGGTGCCGTGTTGACCCCCCAGGCGTTGAGAATCCCGAGAAAGACGATGACAACCAGAAGCACCAGAAGCAGGGTGCGAACCGCTGCCCAGAGCGTGTCGATACGCTGCTTACGGTCCGTTGCTTCGATGACCGTAAGCTTGTCAGCGCGGTTCGTGAGTTGCAACACCGTTCGGTCTCCGAGTCGCTTCATCACCTTCCACACGAGCCAGGCGACGATCAGCCAGGCGATCGTCGCGACGGTCGGGCCGATCTGATCCGAGAGTTGATCGGGCAACTCATACCCCAACACTTCAATATTCGTCAACGCCACAGTCTGTCCTCCACGGTATACGCGCTCACCCCAGCAAACGCGACAGTAGCTCCGAACACGGCGCGACCATAAGCCCAGGAACGCAGCGGGGTGCCGATCGTGTCGTCAAGATGGTTCCTACGGGCCTCGGTGCTCGTCGTCGCGGCGGTGGCCGCGATGTCGTTGACGACTTGCGCCACGACGTTCACGGGCATACGTTCACGCACCTCGAAACCGCGTGGCCCCGCGGCGCCAGCAAGGGCCGCAATGAAGTCCGAAAGCCGACACGTCGCATCTTCACGCTGCGACGAACCGGGAGGACCAGCTAGTCCATCGACAACAGAGTCGCGTGTGGTTATCCACTCCCGCTCGAATGCGTCGCCCGTACCGCCCCAAACGCCGGCATCTCTCCCCATCCGGCGGACGAGATCTCTCACCTCGTGGACAAGTTTGTTGAGGGCCACTCGTTTGTCGGTCAACCGTTCTCGGAGATGGTCGGTAAGGTCGACAATTCCCTGGGGGCTACCAACAATCGGGGAAGCGGCGACCGGAATCACACGCACATCGTCGAACCCGTCGTCACGTAGTAGACGCTGGAAGTCACCGATGACAGTGCCGTGGTCCGCACCGGGGAGAAGGTCCATCTTGTTCATCACAAAGATGAACTGGGCGGCGTGCTGGGATACCGGCGCAAGGAACTCGCTGTGCAGGATCGGGTCGGCGTACTTCACCGGGTCAACCAACCACGCAACCGCATCAACATGGGGCAACAGCCTCTCCACCACTTCGCGATGTGCCTGGGCATACGAGTCGAAATCCGGCAGATCTATGATGCACAGCGTCTCAAATTGATCGTGCCGTCTGCGTACAACGATATCCAACTCGTCAAGCAGGGCGCCCAGCCCACTGTCCGCAGACTCTGGCATCCAGGCGAGTGGCTCATGAGTGTGTGGCCGTATGTCGCTGACAGAGGCAACCGTCTCGCCGGCGATGGCATTGAGAAGACTGGACTTCCCCGCACCGGTCCCGCCAACAATCGCCAGTACCAGGGTTCCGCCGAGGTAACCCGTGCGACGGCGGAGCTGGAGTGCGAGTGCTTCCGCCTCCACGACAAGTGGTTCGTCAACGAACCCGGGGGCTCCTGCGACCACGGCGTCGAGGGCGTCGATCAGTTCGGCGATATCACGCATCGTTTGGCTGGGTCGTCTTCCCTACCGACGCGGCGTGTTCTGGTTCCGCGGCGGCAAGATCCGGACCATCGGTGATGTCGATCGTGATGGCAAAATCGAGTGTGTCGGAAACCGGTGGTTTGCTTGGAGCCTCCTCAGCAAGTGCCCGGCGAAGAGTCTCGAGCCGCTGCCGGGTTGGGATGTGGTTCAGACGCTCAACAAAGCGTTGACGGTCGGCGTTGAAGACACGAGCGACCGCTGCGCAAAAGAGCTCCCGGACGGCTTCAACAGCTTCTACACGACGATCACCGAATGCTCTCTTCACCGACCAAGTCGGCCGATCATTCCCAAGCGCAGCGCGCCACAGGTAGTCCGACGCCATCGACAGACGCCTTTCGGAAGGACGCCGCCACTTTGTCGTGTCTCGCACGACGACACGGATGTCATCGATGGTCTCAGCGACGTGTCTTTGGGAAAGCGTCGCAGTCTCGGTGCCGTGGCGCCAGAGACCAACCGAGTCCGATGAGAGGGCAGCTGCCCCCATCTGTGTTGCCGCCCAGGCCGTTGCGGATCTCTCCGCAGCTACCCCAATCCGAGATGTGATCACCGATGCGAACTCGAACGAAGCATCGGTCAACGAATCGAGGGACGCCGCCGCGACCAGGTCGCCCCGACGCAGGTCATCCGCGAGAACAGCGGCCTGTGCGCCATAGACATCCCCCGCCGTGGCTGTGAGAACGGCCGCTTCTTCGATCAGGGGTGCCACGCGATCCACGACACCCTCAAGCCGGGACCTTGCATGATCGATGGTTCGCAGTGGTGACTCGGCGACGGCGAGGTTGATTGCCTCGATGATGGCCATGCGATCGATGCCCCCGATGACTCTGGGTCCAAGACTGCCATACAGCTCCCCGATTCGCCTCTTGAGGTCGTCAAGCGGGCCGCTGGCGGGGCGGTTTAACACGATGACGACGGGCACGTCGGCGTTGATGGCCGTCTCGATCAAACGCCACCCGCCTGCGTCGGCGTACCGAGCGGGGGTGGTGACATAAACGACAACATCGGCGATCGGTATGAGACGAGCCGCCACATCTCCGTTGGCACCCATCTCCCACGCGGGGGTATCAACGACGGTGAACGGAACACCCACTGCTTCGACGACTGCCGGGGCACCGTCGATAGCGAGAACGAGACTGGCTTCGGGACCATCAAGGTCGTCCTCGTCAACAACGATTACCGGAGTTGTCGTCGTGGGCCTGCGGACACCCACGTCGCTCACCTCAACCATTGCGAGGGAATTCACAACGGTTGAGACACCGCTGCCCGTGAGACCCGAAACAACAACGAGGGGGACCTTCTGACCGAAGGTGTGGCGGCGCAGCATGAATTCGGCGACGGCAGAGCGACGGTCCTGCTCAATGGTGGAGTCGACACCGACCCCGGACAAAGGCGCCGAGAGGAACCCAAGTTCGTCCTGAATACTGATGGGGGTTGAAGGATCACCTTGCATAGACCTGAATTAGACCACATCCGTCCCCCATGACCGAATGATTTCGCTGATTCGGTGTTTCTCGAGCCAGTTCATAGTCCATTCTTGGGTTATTGTGCGGTGGGGCTCCTGGGCCGGCGCGGGTTTGGTTGCGCGCTTGGTAACAACCCAAGTTGGTAACTAGGAGATACCCGAAAAAAGGTCGCCGATGCCTTCGGTGGTCGGCAGAAATCCGGAGATGATCTCGAAATCCTCGTAGGGGTACACCTCTTGGGTGACCTCGATCGGAACCTTGAACCAGAACCCGTCAGGGTCGACCTGGGTCGCGTGAGCACGCAACGCATCTCTCCCGCGCTGGAGGGTTGGTCCAACCGGTACCGACAACGTCGGCCGCTCCGGCCAATCGCCAGCGCTGATCCGCTCCACCCATTCCGTAAACGGCGACTCGCCATCGCGCTCCATCAACATCTCGTGGATCGCCAGCATCCCGCGCCGCGAAAACAACGAAGCCACTAGCCGCTTGATGCGCCAGGGCTCACCCGCACCGGGAAATCGATCGGGATCTGCGGCGGCTGCGACAATGTCCATGGTGAGCGCATGCACGCGAAGATGGTCCGGATGTGGGTAGAACTCATGGGAGTCGTAACCCAGGAACACATCCGGCCGACGAGATCGCACGAGCGCAACGACTCTGCCAAGAAGCTCGTCGTAGTCAGCGTTCACGAACGCCGCAGGGTTTGCGTTGTCGTCGGATTCCGGCATACCGGAGTCGCGATACCCGAGCATCACAATCTCGTCGTAACCAATGATCCGCGCCGCATCCTCAAGTTCCTTGCGTCGATACTCGGCCAGATTCTCACGCACATCGGGGCGATCCATCGCTGGATTGAGGATGTCGCCGGCTTCACCGCCGGTCGCAGTCACCAAAATACAGTGAACACCCGCATCGGCGTACCTAGCGACAGTTGCCGCTCCCTTGGAGCTTTCGTCATCGGGATGCGCATGCAGCGCCATGAGGGTTGCCATAGCGCAGCAGTATGCCAGATCCCTGATGGTGTGAACGACGAGCCGGTGCCAGGTACAGCGTGCTGCTACCCGCGGTCGTACAGGTCGGTCGCCGCACTGCCTTCCAGGCAATCACTGAGGATCGGACACCACCGGCACCACGGACCCGCCCGCCGCTCGCCCAGCTCTTGGGCGGCAAACAAGGTTCGAACGGTGTCGACGAGCCCCCCGACATCCTCGGCGGTCCGACGAACCGTCCGCTCGGAGGGAACCTGTGCGGTTCGTTCCCCGGTCTGTACGGAAAGGGCCTCGATGAGCGATGGCACGTCACCGGTGCGCGCGGTCCACGCCAGCGCATAGAAAGCAAGCTGATCGTCGGCATCGCCGAGCTGGCCTGTCTTCCAGTCGATCAGGCGAGTGCCGCCGTCGTCGCTCTCGAACACCGCATCGATACGTCCCCGCAACGTCACACCGGTCCCGGCATCCACATCAATGTAGACCTCGGAGGAACGAAACCCCACCGCGGAAAACGTCCGAAATCTCTCGTAGAGCGCACCAACCTCCTGGATCACCAACCGCAATTCCGGGGGTTTCAGACCGACCGAATTGAGTTTTGCATTCAATCCCTTGCCGATCTCCTGGCGACATACGTCCGCCACGTCGGAGGCATCGATCGGTCCCTCTTCCAGATGTCGAGCGAATACTCGATGCGCCAGAGTTCCCTTGAATGACGCTCGCGACTCGGGACCGTATATCCCTTGGAGCCGGGCAACGGCCGAAGCCGGGCATTGCCTGAACGCCACATAGGTTGTCGCCGACACTGACAGATCGGGACCTGGCACTGTGATAGGTAGCTCCATTGCAGCATCGTATACCAGACGTTCAAAGAATGAGATTGTGCAAACGCGGAAACCCTTTAAACTGCAAGTTCGTTGTCCATACGGTGGATGGACGCCATCCAGTAGAGTCGTAGAGGGTTCCACGCGTGTTCGCAAAGCTTCGAAACAACTTGAAGATCACTATTCCGTCGCTGGTTCTCATCCCGCTCTTGTTTGTTGTGGCCGATATCTCATCTCGCAACGACGAAATAGCCCGTAACGTGACGATCGCTGGCCTCGATGTTGGTGGACTCAGCCCCGAAGACGCCACGACGATGGTGCTCGAGTACCAGGATGAACTCCGCAACGAAACCATGCTGATCACGGTCAAGGACACGACGTTTGAACTTGATCCGAAAAATGTCGGCCTGGTAATCAACGCCGATGAGGTAGTCAGTGCTGCAATGGAACAGCGCCGCGAGTCGGGGATCGTCGGACAGGTTTTCAGCTGGTTCGGGTCCTTGAGTTCAGTCCGCGAACTCGATGTCGGTGTCACCATCGATCCCGCACTACTCGACGACCAGCTCGATGAGTGGCAGCAATCGGCGATCACGACTCCAGCCTACGACGGTGGCGTGATCGTGACCGATGGATTTGCAAAACCGGATTACCCCCGCAAGGGCGAGGGAATTGAGCGCAACGAAGCACTGCGGATACTCACCGATGTACTCACCGACCCCAAGACGAACACCGCCTCGCTTCCGACCGCGGAGGTCACTCCTTCGCTCACGCGCAGCGACATCGACAAGGCCGTAGCGGAGGCGAACCTTCTCATCGGGGGGCCGGTCACACTGCGGTCCGAGGAGCCGCCGTTGGAGCTGACCATCACCTCGCAACAGCTCATCGATGCCTTCGTCTCCAACGTCGTCACCGTCGGGACTCCACGGATAGAACTCGGGTTTGACCGCGAGAAGCTCGCACCTCTCATCGAACCACTGCGCGAAGCAGCGAACTCCGAGCCGCGCGATGCCGACTGGTTCATCGACGAGGACGCACCCGTACCCGAACACGACGATGACACCGAAGGGGAGAAGGGAATAGGGTTCCCAGTAACGCTAATCCCCTCACGCCCCGCGACCTCTCTCGACATTGACCTGGTCGTCGATGCGATCGCAGCGACCGCTAGTTCCGACGTTCGGATCGGGGAGTTCCCCTTCGCAGAGGGAGCCCCCGCCGACTTCACAACGGCGGACGCCGAAGCAATGGGCGAGGTAGCCCTCGTCAGCGAGTTCACGACCTTCCACCCCGCCGGGCAAAGCCGTGTGACGAACATCCAGCTGTTCGCAGAAACCGTCGATGGCGACAAGGTGTGGCCCGGCGAGGAGTATTCGCTCAACGAAGCAGTCGGCCAACGCACCGTAGAAAAGGGATTTGTCTCTGGTGGCATGATCCTCGGTGGTGAACTCGTCCCGGACATTGGCGGTGGTGTCAGCCAGTTTGCAACAACGTTCTACAACGCCTCGTTCTTTGGCTGTTACGAGGACGTGGTGCACCAACCGCACTCGCTGTACTTCAGTCGATACCCGGAGGGCCGCGAGGCGACTATTTCGTGGCCAAGACCAAACCTGATTATTGGTAACAACAGCGACACCGTTCTGATCATCAAGACGCAGTACACGGCCACTTCGATCACCGTGCAGTTCTACGGAAACAACGGCGGCTACGTCTGTGAATCCGAGAAGTCCGGACGTTTCAACATCACGGAGCCACCAATCGAGTACCTCGCCGACGCCTCCGTCAACCCCGGCGAAGAGCATGTCAAGCGCAACGGAAGCGGCGGCTGGTCGGTCACCATCACCCGGATTATCACCGCCCCCGATGGCACCGTGACCACGGAGAAGGACACGAATACTTACCGCCCGAAGTCGAAACAGATCGAGGTCCATCCGTGCAATATGCCGGTGGAAGAGGGGGAAACCCCCGAAGAATGCCCCCTCCTCGTGCCGTCGGTCGTCGGTATGAATCTCGCAAACGCGCAGGCAGCCTTGTCCGCTGCTGGTTTCGGTTTCGCGATCGGTGACCCGATCGCCGTCGGCAGCACGGCGGAGAACGGCATCGTCCAGAGCCAGAGTGCTGCGGGTGGGAGCTACCTGGAGGGCGGTGCGGTCGTCACGCTACGGCTCGGCGTCTATACCGAGTCATAACACGCCCCAATCACCAGCGCGGCGACAGTCACCGCTGTCATGATCGAAGGGGGCAGCCAATCCGAATCTCGCCGGTGCTGTTGGGCTCGTCTACGTATCGACCCTAAGCATGTTTCCCGGGTTCCTTGCCTGGTAGGCAGGTTCGAGCGGAGCGGGACTGGCTCGTTTCAGGCCAGATTCAGGCCACCGCGCCGATTCTCACGTTGGTCTGGGCGTATCGCTTGCTGGGGAACAGATCACAGCCCCGACGATTATCGGTGCGGTCATCGTTCTCGGATTTGGCCAGCGGTTGGTTAGACCCGCACGCGTCGGTCGGCGCTCGCCTCATATCCGGCTACGGCTGCGCGGGGTAGTACCTGTAGAACATCTCGATAACGGACGAAGCTGCCGCGGTTGCATCATCGGTCCAACCGCCCGGGCGACGAATCACAATCTGGTTTGATCCGGCAAACACGTGATCGATGCCATCGATGGCGGCGAATAACTTGCTGGCGAGCAAGCCAGGGTAGGACGTGGCAGCGGCCGCTTCGTCGGCACTTTCGAACACTCCGCCATCCTGTGACGAGATGTTGCGGTCCGTTGTGAACGAGGCGACTTCTCCGACGACGCGAACGTTCCCAATCTCAATAGTCTGACCCATCTGCGATAACCTCTTGTGTTGCTGCCACAACGACTTTAGCGCGTCACGGGTTAGTCGCCGGTTGGTACTCCGACGATCGTCGAACCGACCGAGTGGAGCTTCATCAGGTTCGTCGACGCGGCCTGGTTCGGCGGAATACCAGCAGCCATGACCACACCATCACCCCGTTCGACAATCCCCTCGTCGAGCAACTGCTTCTCCGCGTAGATGATCATCTCGTCGGTCGAGTTCACCCGACGGAACTGGCCCGAGCGGACGCCGGCGTAGAGCGCCATACGTCGGTAGGTTCGCAAGCTCGGCGTGTATGCGTAGATATCGGCTTGCGGGCGGTACTTTGAGATCAGGCGTGAGGTACTCCCCGACTCGGTGAATGCAACAATGACCCTCAGCCCCAACGAGTCGGCGGCCTCGACGCAGGCTTGTGCGGTGGCGACCGCAAACCGGGCGTCATCCGAGTCGAGTTCGAGATCAGCGGTCTTTCCGTATTGTGGACTCGCCTCCGCCTCCCGGCAGATCCGGTCCATTGCGGCGACAGTTCGCTGTGGATACTTACCAATCGCGGTTTCCGCCGACAACATCACGGCGTCGGACCCATCAAGAACGGCACCAAACACGTCGGTCACCTCCGCACGGGTTGGTCGCGTAGCATGCGTCATCGATTCGAGCATCTCGGTAGCCGTGATGGTCACCCTCGCCCGTGCATTCGAGCGAGCCAGAATATCTTTTTGCGCTCTCGGCACAGACTCGAAGGAGAGCTCCACACCGAGATCGCCGCGAGCCACCATCGTGCCGTACGCCTCGTCGAGAATATCGTCGAGGTTCTCGTAGCCGATGGCACTCTCGATCTTCGCGATGATCGGAGTGTCCGCACCGATGAGACGGCGGACGTCGCGAATGTCGTTGCCCGACGAGACAAACGACGCCGCGACATAGTCGACGTCTTGCTCCTGCCCGAACGCCAGGTCGGCCTCGTCCTTCCAGGTCACTGCTGGGACATTCATCGGTGCCCCCGGGAATGCGACTCCCTTGTGATCCGTGACCGTGCCACCTTCCACGACTCTGGCGGTTACACGAGTCCCGTCGACAGCTGTGACTTCAAGACCAATAAGACCATCTGCCATGCGGATCTGTGAACCCGCGCTGAGCGTCACATGCTGCAGGTTCTCCACAAAGATCGTTGAACCATCCATCTCATCCGCACCGGGTTCCAGCTGCACGACATCGCCGTCCGTAAGCTCGATCGCACCGCCCGGGAACGACCCGACCCTGATCCGCGGCCCCTGGATGTCCTGCAATATGGCGATCGGCCGCTCAAGTCGATCCGCCGCATCGCGAACCCATGAGACCATCTGGGCGTGGGATTCGTGGGTCCCGTGAGAAAAGTTCAGCCTGGCTACGTTCATTCCGGCTTCTATGAGGCCGCAGATCCCTTCGAAACTTGCGACGGCGGGTCCGAGTGTTGCGATAATTTTTGTCTTGCGTTCCATCCGTACGAATCTACTGCAATACCACCAGACACCAAACTGAGAGAATAATCACTCTTCCCAACCAACCAAACGTTTGGTACACTACCGTATGACAGCTACCACGACCCGCTACTCCGAAATCGTCGACATCGCTGCACACCTGTTTGCCACGAAGGGTTACGGGGCTACGTCAATCCAGGATATTGCGGACGGTGCCGGCATGCTCAAGGGCAGCCTCTACCACCACATCGCGGGGAAACATGGACTCCTCGAAGCCGTGATCCAGGACGTTCATAACTCGGCGCTGCGCCGTCTCGCCGTGGCACAGGAACGTTCCGAGTCCCCCCTCGACACGCTCACATGGTTCGTGACCGACCACGTCTTGTTCAATATTGAACACCGGGACGGTATCAGGGTCTACTTTGAGGAATTCCGGTCCCTTGATCCATCGAACACCGACCGAATCTGGGAAGACAGACTGGCCTATGACCGGTTCGTCACGGAACTTGTCGGCAACGCCCAGGACGCCGGAGAGGCTGACCCGACGCTTGACCCGCACGACGCCGCCGTGGGCATTCTGTCGCTCATGAACTGGGTGTACCAGTGGTATCGCCCCGACTCGGGCACACCCCCGGCGAGCGTTGCTACAACGATTGCTGAGCAGGCCACCAGACTGATCACCCCGCGGAGGGCATCGTGACCGAAACCCGCTCGGATCGGCGCACGGAGCAGGAACACAGCCAGCCTCCGCTTCGTTTTGTCACCGCAACATCGCTGTTTGACGGCCACGATGCTTCGATCAACATCTTCCGCCGAATCCTCCAGGCTTCCGGTGCCGAGGTCATCCACCTCGGACACAACCGTACGGCGCACGACATCGTTCAGGCGGCGCTCCAGGAGGACGCCCACGCCATCGCAATCACCTCCTACCAGGGCGGCCACGACGAGTTTTTCCGCTACGTTCGTCTGCTCCTCGACGAAGGTGGAGGGGACCATGTTCGGGTCTTCGGCGGTGGCGGCGGCACGATACTCCCGAGCGAGGTCGCGGCTCTCGACGCCGAAGGTATCGCCACGTTGTACTCCCCCGACGACGGGCGGCGGCTCGGTCTACAGGGCATGGTCGACGACATGATTGCGAGAACTCGGACGGCCTCATTCCCGTCCATCGAAGCAACGACGGTCGCCCCACTCTCGATCGGAACTCCCACTGTCACGGCACGAGTCATCAGCGCCGCTGAGAACCATCCCGCCACGTTCCTCGCTATGTGCGACGACGTGCGGTCCCGGGCTTCCTTGTCCGTCGCACCGGTGCTCGGCATCACCGGTACCGGAGGCGCAGGCAAGTCATCACTCGTTGACGAGCTGGTACGCCGATTCCTCACCGCATACACAACCAAGACAGTTGCCGTTCTCTCCGTCGACCCATCAAAACGGCGAACCGGTGGTGCACTGCTTGGGGACCGGATTCGGATGAATTCCATCGCCGACGACCGCTGTTACATGCGGTCCCTGGCGACCCGACAGGCGAACCTTGCGCTGTCATCGCACGTCCAGGACGCCATCAACATCGTGAAGGCCGCTGGGTACGATCTCGTGATCCTGGAAACCTCCGGCATCGGCCAATCTGATACCGAGATTGTCGACCATGCTGACGTGGCCCTCTATGTCATGACCCCGGAGTACGGGGCGGCCACCCAACTTGAGAAGATCGACATGATCGATTTCGCTGATGTCATCGTGGTCAACAAGGCGGACAAACAAGGAGCCCTTGATGCTCTGCGTGACGTCCGCAAGCAGTTTCGCCGGGTCCACATGATGTTCGACGATCCGGATGACGCAATCCCGGTCTATGGCACCGTCGCCAGTCAATTCAATGACGCCGGAGTGAACGAGGTATTCGAGAAGCTGATGGCCATGCTCAACGACACCACGGAGGCTTCGTTCGATATCGAGCAACCCCTCGTCCCGGCACCACCACACGGTGCCGCGGTCGTTCCACCTGAGCGTGCTCGTTATCTTTCGGAGATCACGGAGACGATTGCGAGATACGGTTCGTGGGTTGATCAGCAGGCATCCCTGGCGGAGCGAATCCATGCCCTCGACGTGGCGATTGGCGAAGTCGACGACGATTCGACCACAGCGACGCTTGCAGCGAGCCGGGCCAAACTCATGGTCGAGCTCGACCCTCGAAACGCCGCTCTGCTCGCTTCGTGGGACGAAATGGTCGACAGATACTCGGGAGACACTCTCACCTATGAGGTCCGGGGTCGAGAAATCAGCGTGGACCTTGCGAGCGAATCGCTCGCGCATATCAGCGTGCCAAAGGTGTCGCTCCCGCGCTACACCGGGTGGGGCGATCGTCTTGCCTGGCTTTTACACGAGAACGTTCCTGGCCAGTTTCCGTTCGCTGCCGGGGTATTCCCGTTCAAACGTCAACACGAAGACCCGACGCGGATGTTTGCCGGTGAGGGAAGTGCCGAGCAAACCAACCGACGGTTCCACTACGTATCGGTGGGGATGCCCGCAAAACGACTCTCGACGGCGTTCGACTCAGTCACGCTCTACGGTGAAAACCCCGATCCACGGCCCGACATCTACGGCAAGGTTGGCAACTCGGGAGTATCGATCGCCACACTCGACGATGCGAAGCGGCTCTACAGCGGTTTTGACCTGGTGGATCCAACAACTTCGGTGTCGATGACGATCAACGGGCCGGCACCGATGCTGCTCGGGTTCTTTCTCAACACCGCGATCGACCAACAATGCGAGCGCTACATCCGAGCGCATGGTCTGGTTGATGAGGTTCACAAGACCATCGCCGAACTCCATGCGGGAGACCCGCCGACCTACGCAGGTGACCTCCCCGAAGGTAACGACGGGCTCGGGCTCCTACTGCTGGGTGTCACCGGTGACCAGGTGTTGCCAGCCGACGTCTACCAGGAGATCAAGGCGCAAACGTTGGCCGCGGTGCGCGGCACGGTGCAGGCAGACATCCTCAAGGAGGATCAAGCACAGAACACCTGCATCTTCTCGACCGAGTTCGCACTGCGGATGATGGGCGATATCCAGGAGTACTTCATTGAGCACAGCATTCGAAACTTCTACTCCGTGTCGATCTCGGGATATCACATGGCCGAAGCTGGCGCGAACCCGATCTCTCAGCTTGCCTTCACCCTCGCCAACGGCTTCACGTTCGTCGAGTACTACCTGTCCCGCGGCCTCGACATCGACGACTTTGCGCCGAACCTGAGTTTCTTCTTCTCGAACGGGATCGACGCCGAGTACGCAGTGATAGGCAGGGTTGCACGCCGGATCTGGTCCAAGGCGATGAAACTGAAATATGGTGCCAATGAACGCTCCCAGAAGCTGAAATACCACATCCAGACCTCTGGGCGTTCATTGCACGCCCAGGAAATCGGCTTCAACGATATCCGCACCACGCTTCAGGCGCTGTATGCGATCTATGACAATTGCAACTCGCTGCACACGAACGCATACGACGAAGCTATCACGACACCGACCGTTGATTCTGTGCGCCGGGCCCTGGCAATCCAGCTCATCATCAACCGTGAACTTGGGCTAGCAAAGAATGAGAACCCTCTCCAGGGATCGTTTGTCATCGACGACCTCACGGATCTCGTCGAGGAGGCCGTACTCGCCGAGTTTGATCGGCTAACCGCACGTGGCGGTGTGCTGGGAGCAATGGAGAGCCAGTACCAACGAACCAAGATCCAGGAAGAGTCGATGTATTACGAGCGGCTCAAGGAATCGGGCGAGTACCCCATTGTCGGGGTGAACACGTTTCTGTCGGACACGGGAAGCCCCTTCATGGTTCCAGACGAAGTGATCCGCTCAAGCGACGACGACAAGAATCGTCTCATCGATCAGCTCCGTCGTTATCACGCACACAACGCCACCGCGGCCACGGCTGCGATCGCAGAGCTCAAGGAGACTGCACTCGCCGGAGGTAACGTATTTGCCGCGCTGCTTGAGGCGACGAGGGTGTGTTCACTCGGCCAACTATCGGGAGCGCTCTACGACGTGGGTGGACAATACCGACGCAACATGTAGACGGACCGCATCGTTGTGCCCACTCGTTAGGTGAGCACCCGCAGGAACTGCTGCAACCGCTCGGTTTGGGGGTTAGCGAGAATATCCCCGGGGGGACCCTCTTCACACACAACACCGGCGTCCATGAACACGACGCGGTCAGCAACACTACGGGCAAAGTCCATCTCGTGGGTGACAACCATCATCGTCATCCCGTCTTCCGCAAGACCGCGCATAACGGCAAGCACCTCACCGACCAATTCCGGATCAAGCGCGCTGGTCACTTCATCGAAGAGCATCATGTCAGGTTCCATCGACAGTGCTCGGGCGATCGCGACACGCTGTTGTTGGCCACCCGACAGCGTACGGGGGAACGCATCTGACTTCTCGGTAAGCCCCACCCGTTCAAGGTTTGCCCGTGCCACCTCGTCTGCGTGCTCCTTGGATCGCTTCAACACCTTGCGTTGGGCGATCTTGAGATTCTCAACAACCGTGAGGTGTGGGAACAGATTGAATCGCTGGAACACCATGCCGATCTTGGTTCGCAAAGCGTCCACGTCGGCATCGATATCGGTGATGTCCTGGCCCTCGATAAGAATACTGCCCGACGTTGCGATTTCGAGCCGGTTGACACACCGCAACAGTGTCGACTTCCCGGAACCGGAGGGGCCAATCACACAAACCACTTCGCCCGCTGCGACCGTGAAGTCGATGCCCTTGAGCACTTCGAGGTCACCAAAATACTTGTGGAGGTTTTTCACTTCGATAACTGGATCGCCTGGGATCGGACTCATCGTGACTGTGCCGCTCTCTTTTCCAGAACCGCGACCACGCGAATCATGGGAAGGGTGATGATCAAGTACACCAAAGCCGCCGTTATCAGCGGCGTCGCGTTGAACGCCGATGCCGATGCCGCTCGCCCGAATTTTGTCAGCTCCATCGTCCCGATCGTGACCCCGAGAACGGACACCAGCGACGTGTCCTTGATGAGGAGCACGAGTTCGTTCGTAAGGGGCGGAATGATGATCCGAAATGCCTGCGGAAGGATGATCGTCCACATCGCCCGAGAGTATGTCATTCCGACCGAACGCGCAGCCTCCATCTGGCCTCGCGGCACGGCTTCAATGCCGGCACGAATGGTTTCGGCCATATACCCGCCCGCGACGATCGCCAGTGCGACCGAACCCGCACCGTACGAACCCGGAATACGCGCTCCCGTTGCGATCGGAATACCAAACCCGATGATCAAGATCCACACAAGCAACGGTATGCCGCGAATCACGTCGACAAACACGCTGCCAACGATTCGGAACGGCGTGGCCTGGGAGATCCTCATGATCGCGACGATGAGACCGATGACGAGGCCGCCGACGAACCCGAAGAACGTAAAGATCAACGTGTTCTTTGCCGCGATCGTCACAATCTTCGGGAACTGCTCCGCCATGAGCGACGGTCGGAACATGGAGTCGGTGAGATCCGCCCAGTTCACTTGCCGACCCACCAGGACCGTGGCGACGATTGCCACACCATAAGCAACACGACGCATCAGGATCGTGCGTCGTCGTCGCGACATTGTTGCCCAGGCGCCCAAAGTGCTGTCCCTCACTAGACATGGGCTGGGGGACCCGAAGGTCCCCCAGCTGTCATCTCTACATTGTTGTTAGCCGCGGGTACCGAAGTACTTCTCGTGCAGGTCCCCGTATGTTCCATTGTCACGCAGCGTCTTGAGCGCCTTGTTGACCTCAGCGACCAGGTCGCTGTCCTTCTTCATGCCAAAGCCATACTCTTCGTCGGTAACGAAGGTGTCGGACAACGTGAAGTTCGGATCGTTCTGTGCGCGGAACCCGTTCACAGGAAGATCCTGAAGGATTGCATCAACATCTTTCGACGTCAGCGCCAGGAACAGATCCTCGCCAGATTCGAACGACTTGATGGTGGCATCCGTCGGGGCATTCTCCCGCGCATACGCTTCACCGGTGGTGTTGCTCTGCACACCGATGGTCTTGCCACCCATGTCAGCGAGCTTCGGAGAACCCGACTCAGCGAGCACCAGCAGAGACTGGCCAGCGTTGAAATACGGATCGGAGAACGATGAGTTCTCCGCACGCTCGGCGGTGATAGTCATCGCCGATGCGACCATGTCACAGCCACCTGATGCGACCTCAAGCAGAATGCCGTCAAAGGCGGTGTTCTTCACCTCAAGGTCGAGTCCTAGTTCTCCCGCAACGGCATCAGCCAGCTCGATATCGAACCCGGTGTACCCGCCGCTGCCATCTTCCATCTCGAACGGTTCGTAGGGGACCTCTGA
>JAADIG010000114.1 GCA_013151445.1 Actinomycetota bacterium | reverse complement strand
CGACAAGCGCCTCGACATATGTGTCCGTGATTTCATCGTGGTACAAAAGACGCCTGAGGTAGAGCGGGCCGATCAGCCGATCGGCGAGAAGGTCGAGATCCGTATCGGCGACCAACTCGCCTGCTTCGACACAGGCGGCAAGCACGTTCCGAAGCATCTTCGGGCCTAACTGTGTCATCCGCTCGAGCGCGGCAAACACATCGTCATCCCACTCGGCGAGACCGATCATCGCGCTCAGGGTCTGACCGCTTTGCCCGTTGAGTGCGCCGGCGAAACCACGGAGTACACCAGCGACACGTTTCTCGATCGCCAGATCCGCGGCGGGAGAGACGAGATCCAGGTTTGCTCCCCTGCGTAGGAGATCAAGCAGGATGTCGGCACGATTCGGCCAGTGGCGATAGACGGTTGCTCTGGCGACACCGGCCTCCGCGGCGACACGCAGGTGCGTCACTGCTTCGGGGCCTCCCAGGGAAAGAAGCGAACCTGCAGCGTCCAGCATCAGGTCGTGCGTGCGGCGCACCTGGGGATTCGTACTCTTGACAGAATTCTTCATATCAACCTCCAAACATATGGTACACTATGTCTCATATAAGTCACAATGTCTCATATAGGAGAATCCCAATGCTCGCCCGACTCGGTCATTTCGCTGCATCTCATCCCAAGCGCTTCATCGCTGCCTGGCTGGTGACAGTAGTAATACTCGCCGGCGCCATGATCAGCATCGGCCCTGCTTTCACGTCCACCATCACAGCACCGGCCTCGGAAAGTAGTGCGGGTCTCGAACTCCTCACGGCTGACTTTCCCAGCGCGGGCGGAGACTCAGGAACAATCGTGTTCAAGGCAGACCAGGGTGTCAGTGACCCCGCGGTGCAGTCGGCCATGTCTGACCTCTTTGAAGCCACCAAGGAGATCGATGGTGTCATCAATGTCATGAGTCCTTACTCTCCGATCGGCGCTAGCCAGATCTCGACAAGCGGCGACGACGCGGGGAACGTGGCGTTCGCCCAGCTCGTGCTCGAAGCGGGTACCAGCACAGACGACGGTGCGCGGATCGGGGACGAGATCACTCGCCTCGCCCCCGACATCGACGGGCTCGAGATCGCACTTGGCGGAGACATGTTCCGCTTTCGCGAACCACCGAACTCAGAAATGCTCGGCCTCGCGTTCGCGATCTTCGTATTGATTGTCTCGTTCGGCTCAGTCCTTGCAATGGGTCTCCCGATCGCAACGGCACTTGCCGGCGTCGGCACGGGCGTCCTTACAACAGCATTGCTGAGCAACATCATCGAGATGCCCGACTTTGCTGCCACCATCGGCATCATGATCGGCCTCGGTGTCGGCATCGACTATGCCCTGTTCATCGTGACCAGATACCAGGAACACCTCGCAGGCGGAGAGTCAGTCGCTGAATCAGTAGCTGCCTCTCTCGATTCAGCCGGACGTGCAGTTCTCTTTGCCGGCGTCACCGTTGTTGTGTCGCTGTTGGGCATGTTGCTCATGGGTATCACGTTCGTAACAGGGCTCGCTTTCGCAGCCGCAACGACCGTCATGCTCACGATGATCGCGTCGGTGACGCTGCTGCCCGCCCTCATCGGACTCGCAGGCAAACGCATTCAGATCACTCGTTGGAGTGGCCTCATTGGATCGCTGCTCGCCGCGATCGCACTTGGCGGCGTCGCCCTCGACATCCCCGCTCTGCGGTTCGCGGCGGTGCTTGCCGTGGTCGTTGTTGTCGCTGGCCGCTTCAAGGGGCCCCTCAACAAGACCATCAAACTGACATCAGACAAGGCGACGGAGGAAACCGCTTGGTACCGGTGGAGCCGGTTCGTCCAGCGCAAGGCAGTCGTCATCACGGTTTCAGCAACGTTGCTACTCCTGATCGTGGCCATCCCCGTGTTTTCCATACAGCTCGGGTTCGCCGATGCGGGCAATGATCCGGACGGGACCACAACAAGACAGGCATACGACCTGCTCGAGGACGGCTTCGGTCCTGGGGCGAACGGACCACTGATCCTTGTCACCGAACTCCCCGCCGGCGCCAATCTTGCGGAGATCCAGGCGGTGGGCAAGACCCTTCAGCAAGTCGAGGGTGTTGCCCAGACGTCACCGGGTATCCCCAACGATCCGCAGCAGCCGACCGCTGTGCTGTGGCAGGTGATTCCCGAGACTTCCCCCCAGGATCAGGCGACCGCGGACCTCCTCCACGAGCTGCGAGACAATGTCGTTCCCCAGATCGATGAGGCCCTTGGGACGGAGATCCTGGTCACCGGCCCCGTGGCCGCGAACCTTGACTTCTCGGACTACCTGTCCCAGCGGATCTGGTACTTCTACGGAGCAGTACTTCTCATCTCGTTCTTGTTCCTGATGGCAGTATTCCGATCTGTGCTCGTGCCGCTCAAAGCAGTGTCGATGAACCTGCTGGCAATCGGCGCCGCGTACGGAATCGTTGTTGCGATATTCCAGTGGGGGTGGGGAGGGTCCCTCCTCGGCATCGAGCCCGGGCCAATCGAACCGTTCATCCCGATGATGTTGTTCGCCATCGTGTTCGGACTCTCGATGGACTACGAAGTGTTCCTCTTGACACGGATCCGCGAGGAGTACGACAACACCGCCAACAACAGCCTGGCAGTGGCGGACGGGCTGACAGCCACCGCACGGGTCATCACCGCGGCCGCCCTGATCATGGTGTTCGTGTTCGGCAGCTTCATGCTTGAGGACCTGAGGACCGTCAAGATCCTCGGAGTGGGACTTGCTGCGGCAGTTGCCATCGATGCAACGGTGGTGAGGATGCTGCTCGTGCCGGCAACGATGGAGCTCCTGGGCGACAACAACTGGTGGATACCTGGCTGGCTCAACCGGATACTCCCGAACCTGGTTGTGGAGCCAGCCCGCAAACAAGCACTCTCCCCGGAGTCCGAGGCGGTCGAACCGGCGCTGTAACCCGACAGGGTTGGGTCGTCTCTCCTTCCACCGAGGGGCGACCCAACCTACCGATCAGCCAACGAATCGCCCGCGGTGTCCCGCAATGGTTCAGCAGTCGAAGCCGTTCGCCACGACCGGGGTCGTCACATGCATCTCGGGTGGGGCGGCCATCACCGATCCGAACGCGGCCATGGCTTGTTTCATGGCATCGTTTTGCCCGTGACCCTTCATGGCCTCCTGATCCGTCATGAGGGCAAAGAACCAGTACGTGTTGTTATCGCCGCGGTGATACGAGTAGATCTCGAGACCGGACTCGTCCTTGCAGGCCGCGACCATGTCGGCGAACACGGCCTCCATGGCGTCGCCTTGGCCATCCTTGCAAGTGATCTTGCCAACCATTGAAACCTTTGACATGTGTGGCGTCCCTTCTTCGTGCGCTTCCCCATCGGGTGTCATCGGGGCACCTTACCCGGCGTTCCGCGTCACGATGACGGAACGGCGGATCCAAACCCTCACATCATTCGGCACGTCGGTTGGGTCCGATGGTTCGGGTGAGGCGCAACACCACGGTGCCGGGTGGACGCTCGCTAGGGTTGTCTCTCGTTGTTGAATGAGGAGACTTCATTGACCAGGCTCGGCGTTGCAATCCCCCAGACAGATATTGGTGCCGACCCGAGGGTGGTCGGCGATTTTGTACGTGAGGCCGAACGCATTGGCTACCGGCACATAGCGACCTACGACCATGTGCTTGGGGCAAACGTGGCAGACCGGCCGGACTGGTCTGGCCCGTATACGTCGGAAGATGCGTTCCATGACACGTTCGTGTTGTTTGGGTACCTTGCGGCGATCACAGAAACGATCGAGTTTTCGACCCAAGTGTTGATCCTCCCCCAACGCCAGACGGCCCTCGTTGCGAGCCAGGCAGCATCGGTTGATGTGCTGAGCGGTGGCAGGCTCCGGCTCGGCGTGGGGACCGGTTGGAACCCGGTCGAGTTTGTCGGCCTTGGTGAGGATTTCGAGAACCGTGGTGTGCGGTGTTCCGAGCAGGCCGAAGTACTCCGGCGCCTGTGGACCGAGCCCCACGTTTCCTTCTCCGGGGAATGGCACGAGATACCCGATGCCGGAATCAATCCGATGCCCATTCAGCGACCCATTCCGCTGTGGTTCGGAGGTTCCGGCGATCGGGTGATGCGCCGTACCGCGGAGTACGGCGACGGTTGGATCACGCTGTATCACCGGCCAGATGATGCCGCACGACGCGACATTGACAAGCTTGGTACCTTCGTTGAGGAGGCGGGACGTTCCCGAAGTGAGGTCGGGGTTGACGCCTGGGTGTCGATGGGTGAGTCCACCCCGCAACAGTGGCGCGAGGAGATCATCGCATGGCTCGACCTCGGGGTGACTCACATCACCCTCAACACGGCGTTCCACGTGGGGCACCACAAACGCATCACCGGGACATCGAGTGCCGAGCATGTGGAAGCAATCAACCGGTATATGGACACCGTCGGCGACCTGCTCTGATCAACCTGGCTGGCTCACCAACCAGGCCTATTGTCAACGTAGCATGCCCGCAATACACTCGCCCTATGAGTACAACAACCATCCGCCTCAACGATGACGACGAACGGATTCTCGACAGGCTCGCCCCGGAGTTCGGAGGACGTTCCGGTGCTATTCGCCGAGCGCTTCGAGACCTGGCCGCCGACGTAGACCGGCGGGACGCACTCGGCTCTTTCCTGGAGTCTTGGAACGCGCAAGCCGGACCGGTCGACGAGCAAGCCGTTGCGGCAATGGCGGAACGCTACGGACTTTGATCCTCGACGCCGGCTTTCTGATATCGGTAGATCGCGGCGAAGACTCGGCCCGATTCACCATCACAGCAGCCAACCGGACCGGAACAGCCCTTCACACCACCCACCCGGTTGTCGCCCAGGTATGGCGCGACGGCTCGAGACAGGCGCGATTGGCGTCCTCCCTGCGGACAGTGTCGATACATCCGTTCGATGACGGCCCAACAGTTGGCCGCATTCTCGGTCTCGGCGGTAGCGCAGACGTCGTCGACGCGCACCTCGTCGTCGTTGCACTGCGTATCAACGACGACATCCTTACGGGCGACCCAGACGATCTGGGCAATGTCGTGAGTCCGCTCGGCTCAGCGGCCCCCACGATCCACAGCTGGCCATAGGACGTGTCTCTCTCGAGAGTCCCGCTGGTAGGCTCGCCGCGTGACGTCCATCGGTTCGCTCAACGAGAAACCACTCCACTTTGACCTCAAGGAGTGGTACCGCCGCGACGGTGACCTTGTGGAGGCTCCGATTGAGGGTTTCGTTGTTGACCTGGTCCGCGACGGGCTGCTCATCGAGATCCAGACCCGCGGTTTCGCCGCCATGCGCAAGAAGTTCGATCGACTGCTCGACTCGTATCCGATTCTCCTCGTACACCCGGTTGCGGTGGAGAAATGGATCGTGAAACTCGACGAGGAGGGGAACGAGACGTCGCGCAAACGGTCACCCAAGCATGGCATCGCAGCGGACGTCTGCGCCGAACTCGTGTCGTTCCCGTCGCTCTTGAGCCACCCCAA
>JAADIG010000112.1 GCA_013151445.1 Actinomycetota bacterium | reverse complement strand
CTGATGGTCGGCGTGACCGCCGAACTGGTACAAGCCGGCTTCGGGGTGTTGCGATTCAACTTCCGCGGTGTTGGTTCATCATCCGGCGAATGGTCCGCAGGCATAGGTGAACAGGATGATGTCGCCGCCGCGGTGGCATTCGCCGCACAGGCCTACCCCGACCTGCCTCGCGGAATCGTCGGGTGGTCGTTCGGTGCCGCGACGTCGCTGCGGTTCCAGGCACGTGACCAGTCTGCATTGCCGTGGGTTGGAATCGCACCACCAGTTGCCAGCGACCTCACGCCCCGACTTCCCGCCCCATCCGAGCTCGCCCCAGCCCGTAGGGCGTTTATCGTCGGCGACCGCGACCAGTTTGTCGGAGTCGAGGAGCTCTCGGACTACGCCGCTTCACTAGGGGCCGACATTCACGTGCTCAAGGGAAGCGACCACTTCTTCTACTTCCGATACCCCAAGGTCGCGGAACACGTCATTGCGACACTGAATTCTGCAACGACGGATTGAACCCTCGGTTGCGCGCCTCGGCGAGCGTATCGGGGCCAAAGGTCTGGAGAAGGTTCTGGCGCAGCAGGTCGCCAGCCTCGATGCGGTCAGCCAGAGTTGCCACAGCGGCGGCGTCATCCGTGTCGAACACGGTCATCGTCGACCGATCGCCAACAAAACGGTGATCCGAAAATTTGGGAAGTCTCGCCATGAGTTAGAACCCGATCCGGACGATCGCCTCTGACAGATCCGTCGCCGCCTCACGTACAAGGATTGTGCCGGAGACATCGTCCCTGGAGAACGTCACGACAGCCTGCCCATCGGTACGAAGTTCATTCGAGAATGCGTAACCCAACTGTTCGAGGTTCTGGTTGTAGAACACGACGAGCGTATCCTGGGCAGCGGCGACACGAAGGATCATCTCGGAACGCCCATTGGTGTCGTCGACCATGGTCGACCCGATCTTTGCTGAATCGGGGATGGGGAAGTCATCGGGGAATGTTGGCGGCATCTCGCCGCTCCCGAACAAGATCTGCGGTGCGGCGCTCCCAGGCGCCATCGTCGAGCTGTTCGCTGATGCGACTGCGGTAGTCGCGGTCGTTGCGGTAACCGATCCAGAGCAGGCAGCCGCTACGAGCACAAGCACGACAACCAATCTCCGCATCGCGGTCGAGGGTTTGTGTCTCATCGAAGCCTCCGTGGAACTGTGTTCATTCCCGATCCAACGGAGTCTATTCGACGTCGCCAGCAGACGGTAACTCAGCGTCCACGTCGATGCCATAGGCTTCGGCAGTCTCTTTCGCAGAAGCTGCAAGGCCAACAGCGCCGATTGCAATCATGTAGTCCGCGCGACGCTCAAGCACCTCTTCGATGAGCGGTCCGTCGTAGCCGTGGCCCTGGTCGAGACATGCCTGTTGGACAAACACCGCGGAGTCGTAACCTCCAACGACGACGGCACCATCGAGGTCTTGGGACTCGAATGCCCGCTGTGCGAAGCGGATGTCATGTTCGAGAATCCTCCGAATATCCGACTTCTTTAACTGCGCGCGGGTCCCCGGCGTTAACGCCGCAGCAACCCATTCCAGCGAGTCCTCCACGCCGTAGATCACAGCCGTGAACTCGGACTCAAGCTTGCCCTGCCAGAGGAAAGCGAGGCCGATGGCGACGAACAGTCCCAGTAGCGCCATTGCGAAAACGATAGCTCCCATAGGGCCATTCTACCCTCTTGGGTGGGACCCGACCGTGATACGTTCTTCGTGGAATCGTGTCAGGGAGGCACATATGTCCGGCGACCAGGTCGACCTATTTTTTGCAATAGTGGCAATAGCCGGTCTCGTGGGCACTGTGGCAGTCGTTGTGGCAGCATTTGCGGCGCGATTCTCCGACCGTGCGGATCAGCTACTCACGCGGGCACGACGATCAATCGCTGGCAGCGAGTTACTACTCGCGACCGGAATCTCGGTCTCGGCCACCGCGGGGAGCCTCTACTACTCACAGATCCGGCAGTTCGAACCGTGTCAGCTCTGCTGGTATCAACGCATTCTCATGTACCCGATGGCGGTGTTGTTCGTGGTTGCCCTCATCAAGAAGGACACCTCCGTGCGTCGGTACGTCCTTCCGCTTGCCGCCATCGGAGCGAGCATTTCGGCATACCACAACTACATCCAGATCTTCCCGGATCTCGACGCCGGTGGTGCGTGTGGCTTCGGGCCGAGCTGCTCGGGCAAGTACATCAACGTCTTCAACAACGTATCAATACCGGTCATGGCGCTCTCCGCGTTCTTGATGATCATCGTCGTCACAGTCGCGCTCTATCTCAATGAACGAGATGACGCTTCCTCCCAGCCCGAAGGCATGTCCTGACGCGACGTCCGTCACATCACAGCACCAATCAGCAGCAAATAGCCGAGGAGTACACACTATGGCAGCACAAGCTAAGCGCAAGGTACCGGTCGCCGGAATCGTCTTCGGGGTCATCGCCCTGGTCCTTGTCGCGATTGTCCTGTTCGCCGGGGATACGAGCCAGGAGGCCGCCGAAACTGGATCACCGGTCGTGACCGGCTCCCTACTCCCCCTCCAGCAGGGCATGACACCGTCCAACGATCCCACGGTCGGAACTCAGGCTCCCACTGTTGTGGGTGCAGACTTCGAGGGGTCGGCGGTCGAGATCCAGCCGGGGACACCGACCGCGGTTGTGTTCGTCGCCCACTGGTGCCCGTTCTGTCAGGCTGAGGTTCCCTCGGTGCAGCAGTGGATCGATGCCACCGGCGGCGTCGACGGGGTCGATGTGATTGCGGTCAGTACCGCCGTTGATCAAACGAGAGGCAACTATCCACCGTCGGGGTGGCTCGAACGAGAGGGATGGTCGTCGCCGATCATCGTCGATGATGCCGACAGTAGTGCCTACCGGGCGTTCGGCGGCACCGCGTTTCCGTACTGGGTGTTCCTTGACGGTGACGGCAAGGTCGTGCAGCGCCGCCTCGGTGGGATAGAGACAAACGAGCTCCAGGCGATCATGGAAAGCCTCAAGAACTAGCACCCTATCTACTCGTTTTGGCGTCCAATAGCGCACCTGGTGCGCTATTGGACGCCAAAACGAGGGGGTGTTCGGCGCTAGATGCCGAGCCGGTCGGCGAGTTTCGCCCGCCACAGGGTGCCGTCGCCAAACATGAGCTGGTTGGTCTTCGCCCGCTTAAAGAACAGATGGGCATCATGTTCCCAGGTAAACCCGATGCCACCGTGAACCTGGATGTTCTCCGCTGCACAGAAAAAGTACGCATCGCTGCAAAAGGACTTCGCGAGCGGCGCCGCAATAAGGAATTCGTCGGGGTCGTTAACCGCTGCCCATCCGGCCGCATAAGCAGCCGACTTTGCGGACTCGACCTGCACCAGCATGTCCGCGCACTTGTGCTTCACGGCCTGGAACGACCCGATTGCCCGACCGAACTGTTTGCGTTCCTTGGCATACTCCACAGCCATCTCAAGACATGCCTGGCTCCCACCAACCGACTCGTAAGCAAGGCCAACACCAGCAATGTCATACAGCGGACCGAGGAGTGTTGCCCCCGACCCTGCTCCACCAAGACGATCGTCGATGGTGATCGTGACACCTTCGAAGGTCACGTCCGCTTGTTTGCGTGTCATGTCCAACGTCTCAACACGCCGGGCACTCACACCGTCGGCGGTGCGCGGCACCAACCAGAAGTCCACATTGTCATCACCGTCGCGCGCCGCAACGATCAATGTATCGGCCGTGTGCCCGTCAATGACAAACGACTTTTCACCCTCCAGGGTCACGACCGAACCTTCGATACGCGCGGTAGTGGAAACATCATCGAGCGACCATTGGCCACCGGTATCGATCAAAGCGAAGGCCAACCGATGGTCCCCAGCTGCGACCGCCGGCAGGAGACGCTGTTTCTGATCCTCGGTGCCGCCAAGCAACAGCGCATTTGCCCCGAGCACCACAGTCGAAAAGAACGGTCCCGGAGTGACGCGGCGACCCATCTCCTCGAGGATGATGCCGAGCTCTTGAAACGTGAACCCTGCCCCGCCGTACTCCTCGGGGATCGCCATTGCGTGCCATCCCATCTCGGCCATCTCGACCCACAATGCTTCGTCGTGGGCTCTCTCGGACTCCATGAGAGACCTCACTGCCTCCGATGTCAGCCGGTTGGCGAGATACTCCCGTGCCATATCGCGCAGCATCGATTGCTCATCAGATATGCCAAAGTCCATGCCGACCCTGTGCCTTTCGTCGAGAGTGGGGGTGCTCATTCAAGCGCGTCTGCAGGCGGCGCGCGTCCGCACTACTCTCGAAACCACTCGACAAAGAGGAGCACTGTGCCCATCCCCTGGCATCTCGAAACTACGACGATGAATATCCGGAAGGTATGTGTCGGGCCATTGGAGAACAATGTCTACGTCGTTGCATGTACACAGACAGCTCAGGCCGTCTTGATCGATGCGGCAGACGAAGCCGATCGGCTCATCGAGGAGATGAGCGACGTGACACCCCTCGCCATCCTCACCACCCACGGACATTGGGATCATGTTGGTGCGGTCGAGGCGGTAGCCCAGCACTACGGCATTCCGTTCCGGCTCAACCCGGCGGACCAGTCCATCGTCTCGACCCCGATTGACGAGCCGCTCTCGAACGAAACGATCACCGTTGGCAACCTCTCGATCCAGGCAGTCCATGCGCCCGGTCACACACCCGGGTCGACGGTGTTCATCGTCGACGGGGTTGTCCTCACGGGCGACACATTGTTCCCGGGGGGTCCCGGTGCGACCCAATCACCGGCGGCGTTTTCTCAAATCATGGAGACGCTCGACTCGGCACTGTTCCCCTTGGCGGACGAAACGCTCGTGTTCCCGGGTCACGGTCTCGATACGACAATCGGAGCGGAGCGTCCTAGCCTCGGGGAGTGGCGAGCACGCGGCTGGTAACCCTGAGGAGATGATGATGGAACTTGGATTGATGGTCGAACCGCAGCTCGGTGGGACGTACGACGACCTGTTGGCCCTCGCTCAATGGGCTGACCAAGCAGGGCTTGATAGTTTTGCCCGCTCCGATCACTACCTCCACAACGACACGAACGCCCATGCCACGGATGCGCTGATCTCACTTGCCGGCCTGGCCCGCGAGACGAAACAAATCAAGCTCACCACGCTCGTATCGCCCCTCACATTCCGGAACCCTGCCGTGATGGCTAAGAGTGCCGCAACCATCGACGAAATGTCTGGCGGGCGTATGGAACTCGGCGTTGGCACCGGATGGATGGCCTCGGAACACGACAGTTTTGGCCTCGAACTGCCAGACCTCTCCGAACGGTTCAGCCGCCTCTATGAAACCCTTGCCTATCTCCACGCCGCATTCGGCCGCAAGGACGGTGGTTTCAGCGGCCGTCACTACCATCTCGACGACATGGACGTGCTGCCACGACCGACGGGGAAACTTCCGATCATCATCGGTGGTTCTGGCATGAAGAAGACCCCCACCTTCGCGGGCAAGTTCGCCGACGAATACAACATGTTTGTCACCGACGACGAGACGCTCACCGAGCGCCGTCAGGTCATGCAACAGGCAGCCATCAACGCCGGACGCAGCCCGGGTGATATCAAGATCTCGTTCGTGGGACCTGCATTCGTTGGCGACACAGAGAAAGAGGGTCTTGAGAAACTCGCCGAACATGCGGTGAGCCACGGCCAGGACCCCGAGCAACTGGAAACCTCCATGCGTGGGAAACACGTACCAATCGGTTCCAGGGACCAGGCTTTTGCAACGATGCAGGAACTCACCGATCTGGGGGTCGGACGCTATTACTGCCAGGTGTTCAAACCGTTGGCCGATATCGACTTTGTCAACCTGGACACCGTCTTTTCCGCACTACGCGGATAGGGAAATCCGACCGAGTCGTATTTTCTCACCCCTACACTATCCCCCATGAGCTCAACACCACTCCTTGAGATTGACGGTCTCTACGCCTCTGCTGGCGACGTAGAGATCATCAAGAACCTGAACCTGACCATCAACGCTGGTGAAATCCATGCCCTCATGGGACCGAACGGTTCCGGCAAGTCCACGTTGGCGAACATTCTCCTCGGACATCCCGCCTACACCGTCACGTCAGGAACCATCCGGTACAAGGGTGAGGACCTTGCGGAGATGAAACCCGAAAAGCGGGCACAGGGCGGCATGTTCCTTGGTTTCCAGTATCCCGAGGAGATCCCGGGTGTGAACCTGGTGACCTTCCTCCGCACCGCGCTCTCGAATCGCACCGGGACGGACTTCACCGTCCTTGAGCTTCGGCTCAAGATCATGGACGCGATGAAGGACCTGGGGATGGATTCGTCGTTTGCGGACCGGTACCTCAACGAGGGTTTCTCGGGTGGTGAGCGCAAACGCAACGAGGTACTCCAGATGACGATCCTCGACCCTGACCTTGCAATTCTCGACGAGACGGATTCG
The DNA here is from genome assembly GCA_013151445.1 of Actinomycetota bacterium. GTDB lineage: Bacteria > Actinomycetota > Acidimicrobiia > Spongiisociales > UBA5794 > BMS3BBIN02. The sequence goes on along the minus strand of JAADIG010000112.1, from coordinate 2,110 downwards.
GGTCTCGACATCGATGCTCTCAAGGTCGTTGCCGAGGGTGTGACCCGTCTCGCTGGCCCAGACAAGGGTTTCCTCATCATCACGCACTACCAGCGCATGCTCGATTACATCACTCCCGACATCGTCCACGTGTTCGTGGACGGCCACATCGTTGAGACCGGCGGTGCCGACCTCGCGAAAAGTATCGAGGTATCGGGGTACGACGACTACCGAGTCGGGTCGTAACCGCCGTGGATGTCGCGCGAATCCGCAAGGACTTTCCGATACTTTCGCGCACGATCAACGGCAAGCCGCTCATCTACCTCGATTCGGCCGCAACATCACAAAAACCGCAACAGGTTATCGACACCGTCAGCGACTATTACGAGCGGATAAACGCCAACGTCCACCGGGGGGCGTACACCCTTGCCGACGAGGCGACCACTGCGTACGAGGGTGCCCGGAGTCGTGTCGCCCAGTTCATCAATGCTTCGTCTTCGGAAGTTGTGTTCACGCGGGGAACCACCCAGGCCATCAACATGATTGCGTACGGCTGGGGGCTGGACCGCCTCAAACCGGGCGACAAGATTGTCCTCACGGTCGCCGAGCATCACTCGAATCTGGTGCCGTGGCAGATCATTGCCCGCCACACCGGCGCCGAACTCGTCCACCTTGGCATCGACAGTGACTACCGCATCGACATTTCGGACATCGACCGGATCTTCGACGATTCGGTCAAGATCGTGTCCATCAGCGGCATGTCGAACGTCACCGGGGCGATCGGTCCGATCGCGGAGCTAACCGAGGCGGCGCACCGTGTCGGTGCGATCATGATTGTCGACGCGGCCCAGTCGGTCCCGCACATGCCGACTGATGTCCAGGCCCTCGGCGTGGACTTCATTGCGTTTTCATCCCACAAGATGCTCGGCCCGACCGGGATCGGTGTGTTGTGGGGGAAACGGGAACGTCTCGAAGCCATGGAACCAGTGGAGGGTGGTGGGGAGATGATCCTCGACGTCCACCTCCAGGAATCCACGTGGGCTCCGATTCCCCACAAGTTCGAGGCCGGCACTCCCCCAATTGCCCAGGCCGTCGGTCTTGGTGCTGCCGTTGACTATCTCACTGAGATCGGGATGGAGAATGTCCGCGAACACGAGAAGCAGATCACGGCCTACGCCCTTGATCGCCTCTCCGAGGTGCCCGACATCAAGATCTTTGGGCCGTCGGATGTTGCGATGCGTGGTGGCGCCGTGTCGCTGGCGCTCGGTGACATCCACGCCCACGACCTTGCCACGATCCTTGATGAGGACGGTATCGCGGTCCGCGCCGGGCACCACTGTGCGAAGCCGCTAATGCGAGAAATGAAAGCGATCTCGACGGCCCGAGCGTCGTTTTATATCTACAACACCAACGAAGACGTTGATGCACTTGTCGAGGGTTTACACAAGGCCCGGGTCATCTTCGGGTTGTAGCTCACCGTTGACGAAACACCCCTCCGTTCTTGTGACGTTTCGGGGTGATAATCCCATCGAAACGTCACAAGAACGGAGGGGTGTTTGACGGGGGAGGGATCACCGCTGGCGAAACAACCGGAATTGGCGCGACAAGAAGGCGTTATTCTGGTGTCCTGAACGACCGAGGAAACCACACATGTCCCTACAAGAGCTTTACCGCGGGGTGATTCTGGATCACTACCGCAACCCGCGCCGTCGCGGCAAACTCACCGCCGATCACATCCACACCGAGGGGAAAAACCCGTCGTGCGGCGATGAGTTCGCTCTCGATGTGATCATCGAGAATGGTGTGGTCACAGATTCGGCGATCCAGGGACAGGGTTGCTCGATTTCCCAGGCGTCGGGTTCGATGATGGCCGATGCCATTATCGGTAAAACGCTCGACGAAGTGCAGGACCTTGCCCACACCTTCAAGGTCATGATGACGATCGAAGAGGGCGAAAACCCCATCGATCCCGATCGCCCCGGTGCGGTCCTCGGCGACCTTGAGGCGCTCCAGGGTGTCCGCAAGTTCCCGGTCAGAATAAAATGCGCCGACCTCCCCTGGACCACCCTCGCCGACGCCCTCGAACAAGCCACGACGTAGAGCCCCTCATCCGCTGGCGTCGACCCCATAT
>JAADIG010000098.1 GCA_013151445.1 Actinomycetota bacterium | reverse complement strand
GAGCCATCCGGTGTTGTCTGTCCACCCCGCCCCATTCGTAGCGCCGTACAGCGAGACCAAGGCTTGGCACTCAGGGACCGGGATCGAGGTCACGTCGTCGCACATCGCGACACCCGGCGGGGACGGGGGAATCGGCGACAAACCGAGCGCCCGGGTGAGGAACGATGCCATCTGGTCTCGCTGCACCAGATCCGACGGGCAGAACCTGTCGTTGTCCGGAGGGTTGCACCCCAACGTCACGCCCGCCGTCGCAAGTTTGTCAATGTCGGACGAAAACGTCGATCCTGCCGTGTCGGTGAACAAACCTCCGCCGCCATCGTCCGTGTATTCGAAGGCCCGCGTAAGGAGAGCCGCCATCTGCTCGCGAGTCACCTTCCCATCGGGACAGAACCGATCATTTGCTGGCGGGTTGCAGCCCTTTGTGATTCCGGCAGCAGCCATCCTGTTGATGTCATTTTCAAAAGCGGAACCGTCGTCGTCGGAAAAGAAGTCTTCGGTGGTGCCCGGCAATGTCAACGCCCGATTCAAGAACGCCGCCATCTGGCCGCGAGTCACCGATACCTCGGGGCAATACAGGTCGTTGGTCGGCGGGTTACAGCCCCGGGTGATATCGGCGGCGGCGATCGCCTCGATATTCGCCTCATGGACGTTGCCATCGTCGTCGGAGAAGGTTCCGGCAAAGGTTGTGCCGGCAGTTGCGGCCCCGATCGAAGCGAAGATGAGTGCCGCCGCTATCCCCACGACACCAAATCGCATCGCCATGCGCCGAATCGCTCGTCTACCCACCGCAGTCTCCAATGAACCTCGCCGGGGCCGTGTTCACCATAGCTGCCATGAACTACCAGCGTCAACGGATTCGCAAGACCCACACAACCGTTTTGGCGTCCAATAGCGCACAATGCTGCGCTATTGGACGCTATAACGAGAAAGTGGAGGGCGGTACGCTTGTACCGCCCTCCACTTGGATCACCGGTCTACGAGACCGACTACTGCCTGGGGTTGACTACAGGGACATGTGGGGATGTCCGGCCGTGGAGCGATCCGCATCACGCCACGCCCACCGGAACCGCTGAATCGCCCGATTGTATCGACCCTGATCCCAGTACCACTGGCCCTGTCGCAGCCTGCGTTCAGCACGATCGATCCTCCACTGGCTGCCACCGTTTGCAACGGCCTCAGCGATCTCGCGCTCGGCGAGCGTGTAGTCCGCCTGTGCCATGAGTTCGAGGATCTCCGTAACCTCATCGCTGAGCGGGCTCGGCGCGTGCTCCAGGGCGTGCAGCGTGCGGGCCGCATACTCCTCGTAGCGGAACACGTGCTGTCCGATCCTCGGGGTCAGGGACCAATCGTCTTCCCAGAATGACGAGTCGAGTGACCTCTCAAGCCAGTACGCAGCAATTCTTATGCGCAGATTCCACCAGTAGTTCCCGGTCGGTGGAATCGCCTCAAGACGCTCCAGGGCCTCGGTCTTGAGGTCACGGGGTGATTCGAACTCCAAACCGACCAACACCGGATCGTGATCAGCGCTGCGGTACACCGTCGAACCATCAAACACATCCTGGTTGAAGTCCCGGCTGGACTCCGCCGGATCGATGATGTCATCGTTGTAGTCGAGCACCCTTGGTTCATCACTGTTGATGTGCCAGATATCGACACTTGACACCTTCGATGTCAAAGACTCTGTCGAGAATGCATAGTCGAGCAGTCCAGTCATTCCGAAGAATGTGAACGAATAACGATCGGATGGAGCGATGAACGACTTGGTCAAGTTGTCGAGACCGGAATCCAATGTCGTAATCGGATCCTCCTCGGCATACGAGTTGAAGTCGCCAATCACGAGGACATCATCGTCACCGGTCGCGGTCTGCAGTTCCGCTACAAAGTCGAGCAGTGCAACAGCCTGGGCCGTTCGCCGGGCGTTGTAGGCGGCCTGGCCATCGTTCTGGTCGAGATCTGCACCCGTTGCGTTGCGGGAACTCTTCGACTTGAAGTGGTTAACGACCACCGTGAACTCGTCACCTTCCCACACAAATGTCTGTGCGATCGGCGGACGATCCTGAGCAAAGATCGGGTCATCATCTGCGACGGCGAGGCCAACTGTCGTCACCCTGTCCAGTCGGTAGATAATCCCGACCTTGATGGCATTCGTTGAACCAAGGCCACCCGGGTAGGCGGGTTCAGCGACCGTAGCCCACACAGTGGACCCTTCGGCAGCGTTCAGCGCATCGACTAGATCCTGGGCTGCGACATCACCATTGTTCTCCAACTCCTGGAGGCCAATGATGTCGGCACCGAGTGCGCGAACCGCAGTCACCATCTTGGTCTGCTGACGCAGACGTTCCGCCACGGAGTCCGCACCACGGGCCCCGTTGTTGCCGTCGTCGATCGTTGTCCAGTAGTTCATCATGTTTAGCGTGGCGACAATGACGTCGCCCTCAACATCTGGACCAGCGGGACGTGGATTGGTGCCATTCCAGACCGGCTCCACCGTTGGGTGAAGTCGATAGGAACCGAACCCGTAGGCAAGAACACCGACAAGGTTCGACGTGCTGTCGCCCAGACGGAGTGTTCCATCGGTACCGAGATACGGCACGGTCGTCGGGAACTGACCCGTCGAACCGTCATCGAGCAGGAGACGTGTCCCCTCCAACGAGTCCGCAACAGTGTTGCCGTTGTTGTCGAATCCTGGGGCCGGAGCCGAGTTATTGGTCGGCTGGAACTGACGCTCCCCACTCGACAGGATCGCCTCACCAAAGCGGTGAAGGTTGTACGTATCCGAAACATACATGTCCTGAGGGAACGAGAGCAGCATCCCTTCGAATGGCTCCCTGTCCGCAACCGGCAACGTGAGTTCCGTCGGAGTCACCGTTCCCGTACCCGTCACCATTACGGTGGCGAACCCGATCTGGGTCATGCCGAAGAACTCGTCCACGGTTCCAACGACCTCGACGAGATCGCCGACCTGGACATCCGTTGCACCGCCGGGGTAGAACACGAAGATGCCATCCGAGGTAGCCGGGTCGCCGTCACCGGCGGGGTCCTGCATGTAGAACCCGCTCTGCTCGCCAGCGTCCTGGAAATCGCCCGTGACAACACCGGTCGTAATGACATAGGCATCCTCAAATGGTGAGCTGCTTCCGGGTCCCTGAATCTCGGGAATGGTCGCAATCGCCGGTGGCCCGTATCCGATAACGACCGGATCATGATCGGATGCACGGAACTCGTCGTTGACGTACAACCCGTTCGCGGACTGCCCGAACTCAGTGTTGTAGTCCAGGATCCGTGGCTCGTCGGAGTTGATACGCCAGGCCGCAGCACCGGTGACGTTCGTCATCGCATCGGCCGAAGCCATCACGTAATCGAGCGAACCCCACTGCCCGTCGAACACAAAGGTGTAGCTGTCGGCAGCCGACGAGAACGACCGAACCGTGTTGGTGTAACCAGCAGCCTCAATCGTCGTGATCGGATCTTCCATGGCGTAGGAGTTCAAGTCTCCGAGGATGAAGACGTCGTCGCTACCGGAACCCGTCGGATCACCAGCCAGCCACGTCGTTAACGCGGCCGCTGCTGTGGTGCGAGTGATGTTGCAGTTGCCCTGCCCATCGCCAGTGTCCGGATCGCCGAGAATATTGCAGTTCGATCCCTTTGATTTCAGATGGTTCACCGCTGCGGTGAACACCCGACCGTTGTTGAGCGTGAATGACTGCGTGAGAACCGCACGGTTCTTGGCATCGTTAAACGCCGGATCAATGGAAGAGTCGAAGATCTTGGCCGCACCGAGCGGTGTTACTTCTGCCGGTTTGTACAACAGGCCGACCGCAATGGCGTCAGTGCCAATGCCGGAGCCGCCCGGATTGATAAACGCGTACGTTCCAGCACCAGCAACCGCGTTGAGGCCATCAACCAAATCGACGATGGCCGACAACGAACCGAAGCCGTCGTTCTCGATCTCCATGAGACCGATCACCTCGGCATCCAGTTTCACGATCGCAGCAATGATCTTGTCTCGCTGACGGTTGAACTCGGCAAGCGAGTCGGCACCACGCTGGCTTGGATCAACGTCACCGAATCCTCCGCCGGTGCCGTCACCGTTGAAGTAGTTCAGGACGTTGAAGGCAGCGATCTGAATATCACCACCAACATCTGGAGCACTGGTCGGACGGGCTCCGCCCGTGAACACAGGGTCACCAATAGGCTGGATCGTGTAATCACCGAATGAGTAGAACATCACGCCCGTAAAGGCTGCGATCTCACCACCGCGAAGGGTGCCGCCCTGCACAAAGGGAACCGGGAACGGATTCTGGATTGACAGGGTGTCATCAAGATTCACCCGGTTCAGGTCGTTCGCGGCCTGCTGAGCATTTGCCGCAGCACCCGGAGCAGCAACCTGTGTCGGGTTCGGCAAGCGCTCACCCGCAAGGCTGATCGTTCCGAAACGGCCGAGGTTGTAAACCTCGGTAACCACGAGACCGGAACCCGTGAGGAGCATGCCTTCGACGGCCTCAAGGTCGCCGAAGGAAGCAGCGGGCAGCGTGAGCGGTGTCGAGCTGGCGGTCCCGGAAAGTGCGGTTTCATTGACGACCGTCACCGTTCCTGTCAGCTCGGTAAGTCCGAAGAACTCAGCGACATCACCGGTCACCGTCACGATCTCACCGACAGTTACCGGTTCGGCCGAGAAGACGTAGATGCCTTCCGAGGTCGCCGGGTCGGCGTCAGCATCGGCGTCTTCCTCCTGAACGGTGAACCCACCGATCTGATCGGGGCCTTGGAACACCGCAGTCACGACACCTTGAATTGTCAGTGTCGAACCTTCGAATGGCGAACTGGCACCGGAGCCCTGCACCGCGCTAATCAGTGTTATACCCGGGATCGGCGGCGAACCACAGTCGTTCTCCTCGCCCGGTGTCGGTGCACCCTGAGAGTACGTATCGGTGTTGAGCGCCCCACCGGTACCGTTGTCGCAACGACCATTCGACTCGGTTGTGGAACTTGTCGCTCCCTCATTGACCTGTGGTTGACCCGGGTTGATAAGACCCAGGAGGCCAGGATCGTCAGAGTCGTTCGTGTCATACACAAGTGCGTCGACAATACCAGTGGCAGGCAGCGGCGAACCGCTCGGGAAGTTCGCAGCATCCCCGGTCAACAGCACGACAGCATCGGCCCCATTTTGGAGTAGGTTCGTATTGGGCGACACGTCCAGGTCACAGTTCGAAGTGTTGCTGGCGTTCCCACAAAGTACGAAGTATCCGGTGGCACCGGTGGAGTAGCCGTCGAGATCATAAGCCCGATAGGACACGTCACCGTTGCCGTTGTACAAAACAATCGACAAACCGGTTAAGTCAGTGTTCCCAACACCGCCGTCAAACAGCTCGATAAACTCTGCTGCATCCGTTCCGGTCTGATCGGCGTCCACCTCGTTAATGATCAGCGGGGTAGGAGGAGCAACAGCGGTGTTGACGGCGCCGGGTGTGTTCACCGCTTCGCCATCTTCAGGCGACCCACTAAACCCGACAAACCCTTCACCATCAAAGTCGTTACGGACCCAGTCAGTGACCGTATCAGTATCGGTCGAGTCCGGGATACGCGACGCCCCACCAGGAACA
>JAADIG010000006.1 GCA_013151445.1 Actinomycetota bacterium | reverse complement strand
AACCGACCGTGATTGCCAAGAGGACGGTTCCCCCCGATCCCAGGAGGCTGGTCATCGCGATCTGCGCCGCTCCGGCGAAGATCAGCGTGCTGCTCAGCCACCCAACGAAGTTGTTGACGGACTCGGCCTCGACAATGGTGAGACCCATCAGCACACCGAGGGGGAGCGCTCCCACGAGAAGTGGAATCGTGTCCTTCGCCGCCCGCTTGATTAGTTGGCGATCGTTTCACCGCACTCCTTCGGAGCGGCGAGGGTAACACCGACGGGTACAAGACCCGACGACCAATCTCGAAGGCCTCGCCGGCACATCAATCGACGAGTTGGCTGATCTCCCAAAGGTGGCCATCGGGGTCGGGGAAGAAACAACGAATCTCTGCACCCCAATCGTGCGGCGGTGTCAGAAACACTGCCCCCCGACTCGTGAGGACCGCATGGGCAGCCTCGCAGTCGGCGACCCGAATCGTGAAGGAGTGGCTGGCGCGTGTCGGCGTCGGTGGCACGTACTCGATGTGTGGTTTGTCGGGTGTCGGTGGGCCTCCCTCAACGAGGAGGAGCCACGAGCCGTTGAAGGAGAACACGGCAGAGGTTCCGTACTTTCGGTGTAGCTCGGCACCGAGCACATCTTTGTACCACCGTGCCGACACCGAGGCGTCCGCCACGACAAGGATGCTGGTCAGGGCCATATCGGAGGTAGGGAAACTGTCAGTCATGGGCGGATGCTAGATCCAAACCTCGGCACCCGCACCGAGCAATGTCGCTCTCGCACCGGCTTGGAGACCCCGACCCCGACGTACCATGGTTTCCATGAATCAACCGATGAGCGAACCAGCAACCAAGCATCCGTGGGGGGACGCGGAAACGCCGTACCTTGAGATCGGCGAAGAAGCCGGTGTGCGACGGCTCTGTGAGAGCTTCTACCGGTACATCGATGCCGATGCGCCAACAGTGCGAGCCATGCTCCCTCGGGAAATCTCAGTTTCGGTCCGCAAACTGTTCATGTACTTGAGCGGATGGTTTGGCGGTCCGGATCTGTATGTCGCCGAGTACGGGCATCCGCGAATGCGGATGCGCCACGCCCCGTTTTCCATTGGAGTAGTTGAGGCCGAGGAGTGGCTCAGCTGTATGAACAAGGCGATGGATGAATGCGGGATCGACGGCCAGCTTCGTCTCTTTCTCGAGACGCAATTCCATCAACTCGGCCACCACATGAGGAACCGCGACTGACACCCAATTACCCAAGAAGCCTATCGATCGCGGGTCTTCCATATGCGTAGACCGAGTGCAGCGAGAAAGACGCCACCCGTCGTGATCAACAGTCGAAGGAAGATCAATCGGCCGGATTCCGTGCCGGCGAGTTCGGCAGCGAGTACATAGATACCGGATGCGACGAGAAACAACGTCACGGTGATGCCGAGCGTCAGCCGATCGATTGCGCGGTGCAGCCTTTTTGCTTCGACCTCAAGTCCGACAGTTCGTGCAGCGAACTCGATATCGCCGGTCTCGAGACGTTGCAGCAGCCTGTCGGCTCGGTGCGGGAGTCCCTCCATGAGCCGAACCATATCGATTGCATCTCGTCCGACCCGGCGTCCCACGCTTGCGGGTGACGTACGTTCCTTGAGCAGGGTTGTCACATGGGGTTCGAGTGCTTCGAAAAGTAGAAACGTTGGGTCGAGGAGTGCTGCGGTACTTTCGAGCATGGCGAGGACCTTGAACAGAAGGGCGAGGTCCGGTGGGAACTGGAGTTGGTGGCGGTGGGCTATCCGCATCAGCTCACCCACGATGTCACCCGCGGCGAGGTCGGCGAACGACTTGCGTCCCACACGGTGAAACAGATGGTCAAAATCGCGGGCCACGCTGCGTCGTTGTGCCTCGGGTTCGGTGACCCCGAGTGCCCACAGAGCATCCAGTATTCCCTCGGCATTACCGGTACTCATCGCGTACGCGAGGTCAAGAAAGTCGTCCCGTTTGCGATCGGTCAGCGTACCGACGATCCCGAAGTCCAGCAGCCCGATCCTGTTGTTATCCATGACAACGAGGTTCCCCGGATGTGGATCGGCGTGGAAGAATCCCTCCCGAAAGATCTGTGTGAAGGCAGTCCGCAATGCAATCGTTGCCAGATTGCGTCTCTCCTCCGCCGTGAGTGAAACCTCGGCAGCACTGCCAACAAAGTCGGTTCCTCGGACTTCGTCCATGACCAGCACACGCGAGGTCGAGAGGTCCCAGTAGATAGAGGGGATAAAGATGTCCGCGTCCTCGCGATGTATGTGCCGAAGTCGGTCCGCACTGTCACCTTCGTTTGTGTAGTCGAGCTCGTTCTTCAAGGTGAACGCAAACTCCTCGAAGAACCCCTCTATGTCATAGAACGATGCAGCCGGCTCCTGGGACACCCGGCGCCGAATCCAGCGGCGGAGTATTGCGAGATCCAGGTCGATCGTGGAGCGAACGTCCGGTTTCTGGATCTTGACGACAACTGCTTCACCGCTGGGAAGCGTTGCTCGGTACACCTGACCGATGGATGCAGACCCGATCGGTTCGGGATCGAGGCTTGCGAACACCTCCGCGTGCGGTCGGCCAAGTTCGGCGTCGAGTACGCCAGCCATGTCGGGGAATGCGACCGGCGGCACGGCGCTCTGAAGACGGGCCAGCTCCGTGGCATAGTCCGGACCGATCAGGTCACCCCGAGTGCTCAGGATCTGAGCGAGTTTGATGAAGGTGGGGCCGAGATCCTCGAACGCCATCCGGATGTGCTCGGGTCCCGAGTACGGCTCGTCCCTGCGGGGATGGCTCAGCAGCCCCTTTTGGAACGGCAACAACCACCCCAGCTTGGCCTGTACCAAGGTGAAACCGAGACCGTGGCGAACCAGTGCGCCGGCGATCTTGCGTTCGCGGTTCCAGCGCTGGCGGCGGTTCCACGGTTCGTTGCGGCGCTGCCATTGCTCCGTCAACGTACCCATCTACAAACGCCGATCTGCCTGGTGTCTACTGGTCGTATCGTTCATCGTAGCCGTAGGTTCGGGGAATCGGGCTTGAGTTCCTACGCCAAAGAAAGCGCGGCGAGCCGGTCGAACACAACGTCAATGTTGCGTAGGAACCGCTGCGCTGAGAAACAGGACTCGATCGTTTCGGTGTCAAGGGTTACGGCAGCGTTCCCAAGCAGGAGGTCCTTGAGATGGGTACCGGTCTCCCATGCGGTCATCGCATCGGCCTGGACGACCCGGTACGCCTCATCGCGTGTCATGCCCGTTTCGATGAGCGCGAGCAGTATGGCTTGGGAGAACACCAGGCCGTGAGTGCTGTCCAGGTTGGTCTGCATACGTTCGGAATCGACGACGAGATTCTTGATCAGACCCGTCATTCTGCCCAACGTGTAGTCCACCGCGAGACACGAGTCGGGGAGGATCACTCGCTCAACGGCCGAGTGCGAGATATCGCGTTCGTGCCACAGAGCGATGTTCTCGAGCGCAGCGGATGCGTTGCCACGGAGAAGTCGAGCCATGCCCGTTGCGTTCTCCGAAGCAATGGGGTTTCGCTTGTGGGGCATTGCCGATGAGCCCTTTTGCCCGGAGCGGAACGCCTCGCGTACTTCGCCGACCTCGGAACGTTGCAGGTGTCGGATTTCCGTGGCGTACCTTTCGATACCGCTGGCGATGAGCGCGAGTGTTGTCACGAACTCGGCGTGGCGATCGCGGTGCGTGATCTGGGTTGACGCAGGTTCGATACCGATACCGAGCCTGGCACATACGAATGCCTCGACTGATGGCGGCGTGTGGGCGTATGTTCCGACAGCCCCGGAGATCTTCCCGACGGCGATAGAGTCGCGGGCACGGATCAGGCGTTCGTGGTCGCGGGCAATCTCGAATGCCCAGTTTGCGAGCTTGAGACCAAACGAGGTCGGTTCGGCCCATATGCCATGGGTGCGTCCGACCATGACCGTGTCGCGATGCTCAAATGCTCGGCGCTGTACGACGTCGAAGAGGGCACGTACACGGTCCAGCAACAGGTCGGCGGCCTCTTTCATGATGACGCCCTGGGCGGTATCGAGTACGTCGGACGATGTGAGTCCGAAATGCACCCACTCGCCTCCGGTACTGGTTGATTCGGCGAGCAGATCGACAAACGCGGCGACGTCGTGGTTGGTCACCTTTTCGCGTTCCTTCCACGCAACGGGGTCAACCTCGGGGGCACTTCGAACTGCATCGGCCGCCTCGGCTGGGGCGACACCTTCGGCCACCCATGCTTCGACGACAAGTGTTTCGACTTCCTTCCACGCCGCAAGCTTGCGTGTCTCAGACCAGATCGCCGCCATCTCCGGGCGGGAATACCGTTCGATCATGATGACCAGCTCTCTCGATACGTCGCGAGGTTCGATGCGACGGAGTCGTCGTGCAGCGAGATGATTGACGCCGCCAGGTAGGCGGCGTTCGCCGCGGAATCGATGGCTACCGTCGCTACCGGGATACCGGTCGGCATTTGTACGGTTGCGTACAGTGCGTCGACGCCCTTGAGCGCCCCGGCTGCGATCGGGACCCCGATGACGGGAATAGTTGTTTGGGCGGCAACGGCTCCGGCGAGGTGAGCTGCCTTCCCTGCGCCGCAGATAATTGCGGCGAATCCGTTCGAGCGTGCATCACGAGCAAACGCCGATACGACCTGCGGATTCCGATGTGCAGACATCACGTGCACCTCGTGCTCGATACCCATCTCGGCAAGGACGTCACTTGCGGGCCGCATGACTTCCATGTCCTTTTCGGAGCCCATCAGTATCGCGATCTTCATTGCTGCTCCATGTATTTCGAGAGTCCTAGTTGGTTGCTATGTCGGTACGGTTCTGTTTGCCCGTAAACCGGATCTTGTCGATTGCCCGGTACGCAACGCCGCGCGCGGCTTCGACGGTGGGACCCGTGCCGACGACGTTGACGACCCGGCCACCGCCCGTGACGACGCCATCGGTGGTGAGCGTGGTGCCGGCGTGGAATATGATTGCGTCCTCGATCGATTCGAGGCCGCGCACCGGATAACCCGTTTCCGGACTCTCGGGATAACCGGGGGCTGCGAGAACGACGTTCACGCAGGCGTCTTTGCTCCATGTCAGCGGTTCGGTTGGGAGGTTGCCGTCAATCGCCTGGTCAATAAGAGTGAGAAAGTCCTCTTCGAGCCTGGGGAGCACCACCTGTGTCTCCGGGTCTCCGAGGCGGCAGTTGAACTCCACCACCTTGGGCCCGTCGGCGGTCAGCATCAAGCCGACGTAGAGGAACCCCTTGAACACGATCCCATCCTGTTCCATCACCCGCAAAACCGGGAGGGCCACATCGTTGATTGTTGTCTCGACCAGATTCTCTGGTAGGTCGATGGCGGGGGAGTAACTCCCCATTCCGCCCGTATTTGGACCGCGGGCGCCGTCGAGGAGCCGTTTGTAATCCCGTGCCGGTTCGAGACCAATGGCCTTCACGCCATCACACAACATGAATACCGAAACCTCGCGTCCGTCGAGGAACTCCTCAACCACGACGGTCTCCCCGGCGGGACCAAAGTGGCCGGCAATGCAGCTGCGCGCCCAGCCCTGTGCTGCGAGGAGGCCTTCCGTGACGAGAACACCCTTTCCGGCGGCGAGACCGTCGGCCTTGACAACGTACGGCGGGGTTGCCTGGGCGAGGTACGCCGCCGCTTCGTCGGCGTCGGTGAACGTCGCTGCTTTTGCCGTCGCTATGCCAGCACGCTGCATGATGTCCTTGGAGAACGCCTTTGAAGACTCAAGGCGGGCGGCGTCTCTCGTGGGACCGAACGCTCGGATTCCCGCAGCGTCAAGAGCATCGATGAGCCCAGCCGCGAGAGGCGCCTCGGGTCCCACCACCACGAGGTCGATTGCGTTGGCGATCGCAAGATCACATATCGCCTCCACGTCCGTGGGATCGATGTCGGGGAACACGGCGCCAAGCTGTGCCAGTCCGGGGTTGCCCGGGATGCTGAGCAGGTTGGTAAGTCTCGGTGACTGGCGGAGCTTCCACCCCATTGCGTGCTCGCGGCCACCGCCACCGATCAGCATGACGTTCATGGTTACCTACCGTTCGAATGTGGCGGCGCGCTCGGGTCCCACAGACACGATGGAGATCGGTACACCTGCGGCATCCTCGATATAGGTGATGTAGTCGCGGGCTTCCTTTGGCAGATCGGAAAAGGAGCGCACCGCGGTGATGTCCTGATTCCATCCGGGGAGCTCCTCGTACACCGGTGCGCAGTTATAGAGCACCCGGTGCTGGCGAGGGAAATCGGTGTAACGCTGGTCGAGCGAGTCGTACGCAACCGCGACCTTGATGGTCTCGAACGCGGAGAGGACATCGATCTTGGTGAGGGCAATCTTCGTGAGACCGTTCACACGGGTCGCATATCGCAACGCGACGAGATCGAGCCAGCCGCAACGACGGCGACGCCCGGTGACGGTCCCAAACTCACCGCCGATTTCGATCATCCTGTCGCCGATTTCGTTGTCGAGTTCGGTGGGGAACGGTCCCGCACCAACTCTCGAAATGTAGGCCTTCGTCACACCGAGCACATCAGTGATCGCTCCCGGGCCGACACCGGCGCCGGCACATGCCGCCCCCGCTGTCGGGTTTGAGCTTGTGACGAACGGGTAGGTTCCGTGGTCGACGTCGAGCAGCGTGCCTTGCCCTCCCTCGAACACAACATTCTTTCCGTCGCGAATGGCTTCCCAAACGAGGAGAGAGGTGTCAGCGATGTAGTCATGGAGGCGCTCGGCATACCCGAGATACTCGGCAATAATCGGCTCGGGATCCATCGGTAGCTGGTTGTACACCTTTGTGAGGAGCTTGTTCTTCTCCTTCAGGGCGATCTCGACTTTGGAGCGGAATATCTTTGGGTCGAAGAGATCTTGGGTCCGGATGCCCTGGCGTGCGAATTTGTCAGTGTACGCAGGCCCGATGCCGCGTTTGGTTGTCCCGATCTGCTGTTTGCCAAGGAAACGTTCCATGACCATGTCAAGCTTGCGGTGGTATGGCATGACGAGATGTGCGTTGGCAGACACCCGGACACGAGTCGGGTCGATGCCACGCGAGGACAACATATCCATCTCGGTGAGGAGAGCCGCTGGGTCGACGACACAGCCGTTCCCAATGACCGGCGTGACCTGGGGATAGAGGACACCGCTCGGGATGAGCGTGAGGGCAAACTTCTCACCATCAACGATGATGGTGTGCCCCGCGTTATTGCCACCCTGATAACGCATCACAACGTCGGCATCCTCGGACAGAATGTCCGTGATCTTGCCTTTACCTTCGTCCCCCCACTGGGTCCCTACTACGACCGTGGCCGGCATGTTTTCCTCCGGATTCGACCGTAGAACGAGTGTAGGCGGGGATTCGTTCTGTTCCAACACGAGTTCCGACCAAAACGGACTATTTCGCCAACAGGGCTTGACTAACGACCACCGTTTATCGGTAAACTGTCGGTATTCCACCTGAGAGGGGATTCGTATGCCGAAAATTCGTGCAGAGAACATTGAGCGCCACAAGGTGCTCACCCGCAACATGCTGCTTGACGCGGCGGAACTGGTTCTTTCCCGGCAAGAGTACGCGGGCGCATCGTTGAGCCTGATCGCCGACACAGCCGGTATTCCGCGCACGACCGTGTACGAATACTTCGGGAACAAAGACGAGCTTCTCGTAGCGGTCCTTGAGGACCGGGTGCCTTCGATCGTTAACGATGTGGTCGCCGAGCTGGCAGACGTCGACCCAGGTACAAGGATTGAACTGATCTTCGAACGGCTCCTGAGTGCGTTTGCGGAGCGTCCCAGCGCTGGCCGTGTCGTGTTCTGGGTACTGCGTCGACTACCGACGTGGGGTGTCGAGCGTGTTGATCTCGTTCTGGCACCGATCCGAGATCAGTTCGCTGATGCGCTCCGTGACGGAATCGACCAGGGTGTGTTCACCGATCGTGATCTCGAACCAAGTGTCACGATGTTGTTTGATCTCCTGATGGGTGGTGCAGAGAACGTGCTCGCATCCGGTGGCAAGCCCGCAGTCGTAAACAACGAGGTCGCCCTACGGTCCTCGCTCGTCGTGCGAGGACTCTCCGCTAGTTAGCTCGCCGCGGATCGTTTTGAGACATCGTGGTCCGTGACCAACGGTGTGTCGCGTCCGGGTGACAGCAGTCGCCCAATCGAGTGGCACCACTAGTTCCTGTCGGTCTGCGGACTTGATTGGAACGTCTGAGTACGCCCTCGGGGGTTTGTCCGGGAATCTCCTGCTGAGGCGATCGCGGTACTCGGCTGTGTCACATTCTCCGATATCTAGGTGACCGGCTGGGAAGGCGATCCCGACCAACGAGGTTTAAGCGGGGCGTGCTCCATGGCTGGGAGGACGTACCGAGCCACGAGATCGCATTCCGCAATATGGGTGTATCCCGACAGGACGAACGCGTCTATTCCGACGGCCTTGTACGCCTGGAGCTTGGCGATCACCTGATCGGGGTCACCGACGATGGCAGCGCCAGCACCCGATCGGGCACGACCGATGCCGGTCCACAGGTTCGGTTCGGCGTACCCATCAACATCGGCACCATCGCGCAGTTGGGTCTGTCTACTCACCCCGAATGACTGCGCGTCGAGCGACTTGTTGCGAATCGTCGTACCCGTGTCATCGCTCAGTTTCGAAATCAACCGGTCCGCGGCGGCCATTGCTTCCGTCTCC
The DNA here is from genome assembly GCA_013151445.1 of Actinomycetota bacterium. Taxonomy (GTDB): domain Bacteria; phylum Actinomycetota; class Acidimicrobiia; order Spongiisociales; family UBA5794; genus BMS3BBIN02. Next base: position 16,404 of record JAADIG010000006.1, on the reverse strand, counting down.
GTTTCGCGCACGATGACATGGGCGCGGAGCCCGTATCGCAGGTCTCGTCCGAAACGTTCCGCGCGTGCACGCATGTCCTCCACGGTTCCGGCAACGGAATCGACGGTATCGGGCCAGGTGAGAAAGACGTCGGCTGCCTCGGCCGCGGTTTCCTTGGCAGCTTCGGAGAACCCCCCGAAGTACATGGGTGGACAGCCCGGGTTGTCGGTCACAATCCTTGGGGGGTCGATGTCCAGATTCACGAACTCGCCGTGCATCTCAAGACGCTCACCATTGAGGAGCGTGCGTAGCCCGTGCATGTATTCGCGGGTCCGCACGTACCGGGGGATCGACTCCATTGACTGGCCCGGCATGTCCGAGGAAATGATGTTGATGTTGAGCCTGCCACCGACCATCTGATTCAGTGTTGCAAGCTGGCGGGCGAGCTGGGGCAACCAGACCTCACCGATCCTTACCGCAACGAGGAGATGGATCTGTTCGGTGAGTGGTCCGATTCCCCCGGCGAACGCGATGGTGTCAATGCCGAGCTGATAACCCGAGGGGAGCAATACGTTGTCGAAACCGTTGCGATCAGCTGTCAGCACGATGTCCTTACAGTGTTCCCAGGAGCTCTTGAGATCCGGATTCGGGACACCGAGGAATTCGTAGTCGTCATCACAGAGGGCTGAGAACCAGGAGATTTCTGAGGGCTCGGTCATGGAAGTGGTACTCCTTCGGAGGCTTGGATGAGTGCGTAGACATCGGATCGGTCGAGCGAGACGGTGAAGGATGCGAGGGCGTCATCGAGACGTGCAACGGTTTGTGTGCCGAGGATCGGGATCGGTGCCGACGGGTGTGCCAGGACAAAGGCATAACAAACCGCCGCCCGGTCGACGTCCTCCCGTCGGGCGATGTGGTCGATGAGCTCCATCAGCTCCGGTCGAATGCTCACCCCGGAGATAAGCTTTCCGCCGGCGAGCGGACCCCATGTCAGCGGCACCACGCTGTCGCGCATACAGACATCGAACGTTCCGTCGCGGACAGGGTCCAGATGGGCGAGCGAGTATTCGGGTTGGCTCGTGGCGAGAGGGAATGGAAGGTAGGCGGCGAGGGAGGCGTACTGCCCGGGAGTGTGGTTCGACACGCCGACCTCGCGAATCTTCCCGGCGTCGCGCAACTCCGTCAAGGTCTCCGCCACTTGCTCCGGGTGGGTGAAGAGGTCGGGCCGATGGATTTGGTAGAGGTCGATCGTATTCACCTGGAGCCGACGGAGGCTGGCCTCGCAGGCGTTGCGCAGATACGTGTCACTCGAGTCGTAGGGAACCGGCGGTCTTATCCCGCCCTTTGTCGCCAACACGATGCGGTCCCGGAGGTGGGGTGCGGCGCTCAGAACGGTGCCAAGGATCTCTTCGTTGCCTCCGAACCCGGTGCCACCGAAGTCGAGCCCGTAGACATCGGCGGTATCGATCAGGGTCATGCCGCGGTCGATGGCTGCCTCGAGCAGCGACTGTGCAACGTCGAGGTTGGTGTTTGTGAACCGCCAGCATCCGAATGCCATCGGTCCCACCTTGAGTCCGGATTCACCAATCACACGGTTTGTACTGTTGACCAACGAATCGCTCATATCTCCTATGCTAACCAGCGACTGCAAGCGCTTACATGGTGTGGCTCATACCTGTCAGGAACCCCCACATGTCTTCACTGAGATACGGCATCATTGGTACCGGGATGATGGGTGTGGAACACATTCAGAACCTACTTCGAGTAGATGGTGTGGTGGTGACAGCACTCGCAGACCCGAACGTCACGAGCCGCAACGACGCACACCTGTTGGTTCCGGACGCTGCGGTGTTCGGCGACCACCGCCAGCTCATCGAATCAAATCTCTGTGATGCGGTTGTGGTTGCGTCGCCCAACATGACCCATGGAGACATACTGACCGATCTCCTCGCCACCGATCTTCATGTCCTCGTTGAGAAACCGCTGTGTACGACCGTCGACGACTGTTATTCGGTTCTTGACCTCGCCAATGATCGGGAGGCGATCACATGGGTCGGTCTTGAGTATCGTTACATGCCTGCCATTGCCCGACTCATTGCCGAGGTCGACGCCGGTGCGGTGGGCCGTCCGCATATGGTGTCAATTCGCGAACATCGGTTCCCGTTTCTCGACAAGGTTGATGATTGGAATCGTTTCTCCAGAAACACCGGTGGCACCCTCGTCGAGAAGTGTTGTCATTTCTTTGATCTGATGTGTCGCATCATGCCGGGCAAACCGGTGCGTGTTCTCGCTTCCGGCGGGCAAGATGTCAACCATCTCGATGAGCAATACGGTGGTGAGACCCCCGACATCCTCGACAACGCGTATGTCATCGTTGAGTTCGACGACGGCGGCCGGGCGATGCTCGATCTGTGCATGTTCGCCGAGGCGACTCGAAACCAGGAGGAGCTGAGTGTTGTTGGGAACAAGGGAAAAGTTGAGGCCCTCGTGCCCGAAAACGTCGTCCGGATTGGGCGGCGTGGTGTTAACACCATCGGAGCGGTGGAGGTTCATGCGGTACACGACGACCGCATTGCTTATGAGGGGTACCACGACGGGTCCTCCTTTATCGAACATCTGAAGTTCCGCGATGCGGTGCTTTCGGGAGGAGAGCCCGAGGTCACCGTCGGCGACGGACTGCTTGCGGTTGTTATCGGTGTGGCGGCTCATCGCTCGATCGACGAGGGTCGCCCCGTTTTTCTGGAGGAGCTTCTCCGGAGCTGAAACCCGCGCCAGCGACGCGATCTGTGGTGCGTTGTCTCGCGAACACAGATTTCGTCGCGGAGCTGTTTCTCGACGGCGGGTCAAGCACCCGAGCAGGTGGGTCGCACGAGGAAACGTCGTTCCGGTCCCATTTTGTTCGTGAATCCGCACCCCCGCAGCTCTGGGCCATCGCCGCGGGACCCCGTCCGAGTAAGGACCGAAGGGCGCATAGGTACGACGCCTTGGGGAAGTTGGGTGGCGCGGTTGACGCGAGTGAGCTAACTTTTGGGCACCTTTTCGTCAGTGTTCGCTCATGCGGGATGTCTGTAAGGCGAACGACACTGACGAGGGCGTAAATCAAATCTGATGAGAGGCCCCTACATGAAGAAGCGACTAGCTGCACTTGTCGCTGTTCTCGCCATCGTTGCCGCAGCCTGCGGTGGCGGTGCAGCGAACAATGATGAGAGCACTACTACTACCCAAGCACCGGATGCAACTCCACCAGCCCAGACCGAAGCTGGCGGCTTGCTCGCTACGGTCCAGGAACGTGGCAAGCTCCAATGTGGTGTTGGCGGTACCGCGGTTGCATTCTCCGAAACTCAGCCTGATGGTTCGATGACCGGCTTTGATGCCGACTTCTGTCGCGCCGTTGCTGCTGCCGTTCTTGGTGATGCAAACGCTGTTGAATTCCGTACCCTCACCTCGAAAGAGCGTTTCGAGGCGTTGAAGAACAAAGAGATTGACGTTCTGATTCGTAACACGACTTGGACCCAGTCCCGTGACACCGACATCGGCATGGACTTCGGTCCAACGACCTACTACGACGGTCAGCAGCTGATGGGTCTTTCCAGCAAGTTCACCGTGAACTCTGGTGCGAAGGACGTTGACGGTGCCATCCTGTGTACCAACGCAGGTACGACTACCGAGAAGAACATCACTGAGTGGGCCAAGATTGGCGGCGCCGATATTCAGCTGGAAACAGTTGAGGTGTTCCCCGAGGCTATCGAGAAGTTCAAGGCTGGCACATGCGACCTGGTAACCACCGATGGTTCCGGACTCGTTGGCCAGAAGGCTTCCAATGCAGAGGGCGTTGACTGGGTGATCTTCCCGGCCGCACCTATCTCCAAAGAGCCACTCGGTCCTGTGTACCGTCAGAACGACTCCCAGTGGGGCGACGTCATTAACTGGACCGTGTTTGCGATGATCATCGCTGATGAGTACGGCATCACGTCCGCCAATATTGATGACAAGCCAGTCGCTGATCTAGCTCCTGAGCTCGGCCGTTTGTTCGGTGGCGATGGTGAGCTTCAGACCGCAATGGGCCTGAACGCTGATGCGTTCTACCAGGTCATCAAGCAGGTCGGGAACTACGACGAGGTCTACTCGAACAACCTCAATCCTGTTGGATTGGTTCGTGAAGGAAGCCTCAATGCCCGCTTCACCGAGGGCGGCATGATCTACGCACCACCGGCGCGTTAATCAAACCTAAATCGAGTTAGGAGGAGGGGCGCACCGAGGTGCGCCCCTCCTCTTTTTTGCGTTGCAACGGCTGGAATCTTGTAAGGACCGTTTCGCTAGTGGCACGTGACGCGTTCCCGTGGCTAGGTTGTCGTGGCAATCAGTCCCTGTAGCCGAGCTTGAGAGGAAGCAAGACCTTGGCGGTAGTCGTCCGCTCACAAGAGCGCCCTCCATTCTGGAGAGACGCCACAGTATTAAAATGGCTTGCACAGATCGCGGTACTTGTCATGGTGCTGCTTTTCTTCAAGATTCTCGGAGGCGAAGCCTCAAAGAACTTTGCCCGCTCGGACATCAGCTTCGGGTTCGGTTGGCTCGGTGACCCACCCGGGTTCTCCATCCGAGAGGGCATCGACCTGCAACCAAACAGCGGGATTCGAGCACTTGCCGTCGGTGGCCTGAATACACTTCGAGTGGCGTTTTCCGGCATTGTTGCAGCGACGCTTCTAGGGACGGTTATCGGGGTTGCTCGCCTGTCGAAGAACTTCATCGTCAGCAAACTCGCCTCGTTCTATATCGAGACGATCCGTAACGTCCCGCTGCTGTTGCAGATGTTTTTCTGGCAGGTACTGCTGCAATCACGTTCAAGCCTTACCGAGGAGAGCGTCGGCACGAAGCTCTTTGATGTCTCGAACAAGGGCATCGCATCGACCTGGGTGTTCCCATCAACCGGGTTCTGGCCGTGGTTGCTGATCATGATCGGTGGTTATTACCTGGCGCGAAAGGTCGCACGGACACGCCGCAAGTACCAGGAGGACACCGGCGAGGACGGCCACCCCGGCTTGTTCGGTTTTCTCACTATCCTTGGTGTTGCCATCGTCGGATGGTTCGTACACCCCCTCCTGAGCTTCCTCAGCATCCTCTGGGACGGAATCGGGAACCTCATCGGTGCAGTCCCGGCGGCGTCCGTCTCGCTCCTCATTGCGGGTCTCGCAGTGGCCGTTGCGGCAATCTGGATCAAGCGCTTCCTCGACACGAAGCGCACCCCGGCGGGTTTGGGCAAACTCACCGACGATGACATCTTCCGGATGATCTTTGCGGGCGTTTCGGCCCTCGTGATCGTGTGGATCGCTTTCAAGGTCGGTGGCGCGATCATCAACAAACCCGATGGCACCGATGCCAGTGTTGCGGCAGTGCTGCGCGACGGCCTTGCAAATATCTTCTACTGGTTCGGCGATAAATTCACCGGCGAAGCAGGATCGCCGTTGGCCATCTCTCGACCAGTGGTTGAGGTGCGTGGTACCGGCGGTTTCATCCAGTACGGGACGACTGGAATCCTGGCGACGGTTGCCTTTGCATCGGTGTGGATCGCGGTCACGCTCTATACGGCAGCGTTCATTGCGGAGATCATTCGCGGTGGCATTCTTGCCGTCGCCAAGGGTCAGACCGAGGCGTCCCAAGCCCTGGGGCTGCGGCGCAGTCAGTATCTGCGGCTCATCGTTCTACCCCAGGCCTTCCGCATCATCCTGCCACCACTTGGTAACCAGTATCTCAACCTGGCGAAGAACACCTCGCTCGGTACCGCTCTCGCCTTCGGAGAGATCGTGGCAGTCGGTTCCACGCTCATGAACCAGACCGGGCAGTCCCTGCCGATCGTCCTGGTATGGATGGCGTTCTATCTGACGCTGAGTCTGAGTCTGTCCGGGGTAGTCAATTACTACAACCGCCGCATGGCATTGGTGGAGCGTTGATATGACAGACCATCTTGCACCCCTCGATTTAGCCGAACTCGCTCCTGAGAAACCGCCAAGTGGTCCGGTTCTGTGGATCAAGGAGAACCTGGCGTCGACATGGATCTCGGCGGTCCTGTCGGTCCTGGCCATCGGGTTCGCGGCATGGGGGTTCCGGGGTGCCGTCCTCTGGTTATTCGCACCCGACCGACGCTGGGACGCGGTCATTGCGAACATGAAGCTCCTGTCCGTTCACTCCTATCCGGAGGCACAGCTTGCTCGGGTGTGGTTATCCGTCGGCATTGTGTTCGTTCTGATAGCGGCGTTACTGGCGTGGAATCGGGTCGGTGGGAAGGTCGCACCTCGGCAGCTTTCCAAGGTGCTGTTAACGGTCGGGATAGCGTTGCTGGCAGTTGGTATCTTGATGCCCCCCGGAGCCGAAAAGTGGGAAACGCTGGGTAACCGGATGCTCTGGCTGGTCGGGGGTGTCGTCCTCGCTGGCATCGGTGCCGTGCTGACACGTCTTCCGGATAGTCGCCGCAAGGCCGAGACGGTACCCATCATGGGTGTCGTTGGTGTTGCGTTGCTTGGCATCATCACCTTCCTGCAAACCGCGACGATGGCGTTCCCGATTCCCGGATCACCGGCACCCGAGAACGCCGCCGACCGAATCTTTGAGGCAACGCCGATCGCAAAGAGCACAGCCAACCCTTGGACTGCGATCATCGTGTTTGCTGTGCTCACGTTTGTCGTGATGAGTTGGTTCAGATCTCGCACCGAAGGCGAAGGAGCCGGCGTTAGACGTCTGCTGGTTTCGCTCATCGTCGCGTCGTTCCCCATCATCGTGTTGGCGATCTTGCGTGACCCCGCGATAAATCCGGAGACGTTGCAAAAGTTCGTCGTTACAGGCATCATTTTTGCGGTTGCCGGCGCAGCAGCGATGTACTGGTTCGGAGCCCAGGAGGCCGGCGAATCGAGACGTGCCGTTGCATCGATTGTGACGCTTGTGGCGTTCATTGTCCTCGTCTTCCCGGGGATTCTTCCACTCCCGAGTTCGATTACTCCGTTCACCGAACCGTTCCTTTTCCGTCTGCTGCTGTTGGCGTTTGCACTGTTCGCCCTTGCGGCACCGACGTTCGGTGGGGCGGGTGCGGCCCTCCACCGCTATGTCGCCGGTTGGGTCGGCACCGCGGTCATCATCACCTATGCCATCATTCTCATCACCACCGAGTCGACGGTGGACGTTCCCGGGAACTTCTTCCTCGGTGGGTTGGGCCTGACGTTCGTACTGTCGATCACCGCCATCACGCTGTCGTTCCCGCTCGGTGTGCTGTTGGCGCTCGGGCGAACGTCATCGATGCCGTTGTTCCGCATGATGAGCACGGCGTACATCGAGTTGGTGCGCGGTGTGCCGCTGATCACGTGGCTCATCGTTGCGTTCGTGATGTTGCCGGTGACACTGCCAGAAGGCATCGAGTTGTCGGGCGTCATGCGTGCCCTGATCTTCATGACACTGTTCTCGGCGGCGTATCTTGCGGAGAACGTCCGTGGGGGACTGCAATCGATCGGTAAGGGACAGGCCGAGGCAGCCCAGGCCCTTGGTCTATCGACACTTCAAATGACGGTGTTCATCACACTGCCCCAGGCGCTGCGAGCCGTCATCCCGGCACTCGTTGGCCAGGTCATCGCGATCTTCAAGGACACTTCCCTGGTGACCATTGTTGGTTTGTTCGACTTCTTGCACATTGCACGCAGTGCGATCAACCAGCAGTCCCAGCCCTACAACTTCGTTGGTGTGTTCTTAGAGCCGCTGTTATTCGCAGCTGCCGTGTATTGGATATTTACCTTCACCGTGTCAAGGATGAGCTTGCGTCTTGAGAAGAAGCTCGGCGTCGGTGAGCGATAAGGTCGAGAGGAAACTGAAATGAGCGTAGCAAACAACAAAGACGTCATCATTTGCGAGGGCGTCAAGAAATGGTTCGGAGATTTCCAGGCCTTGAAGGGCGTGAACGCGACCGTCAAAGAGCAGGAAGTGGTTGTCGTTATCGGTCCTTCCGGCTCCGGGAAGTCGACCTTCATTCGGTGCATTAACCGCCTTGAGGCGCACCAAGAGGGCACGATTATCGTCGATGGAATCGAGCTCACGAATGACGTGCGCAACATCGACAAGATTCGCTCCGAAGTCGGCATGGTGTTCCAGCAGTTCAACCTCTTCCCGCACCTCACGATCCTCGACAACATTGCACTCGCCCCGCTCTGGGTGCGCAAACAGCCACGCGGTGAGGTCGAAGAAGAGGCAATGGCTCTACTTGAGCGTGTCGGCATCCCGGAACAGGCGGACAAATTCCCCGGTCAGCTCTCGGGTGGCCAGCAGCAACGTGTCGCCATCGCCCGGGCGCTTGCCATGAAACCGAAGATCATGCTCTTTGACGAGCCGACCTCAGCACTCGACCCCGAGATGATCAAGGAAGTGCTCGACGTGATGAAGGAACTCGCTCGTTCCGGCATGACGATGATCGTGGTAACCCACGAGATGGGTTTCGCCCGTGAGGTTGCCGACCGGGTACTGTTCTTCGACTACGGATTGGTTGTCGAAGAGGGCACTCCCGATCACTTCTTCGAGAATCCACAGCACGACCGCACGAAGCTCTTCCTGAGCCAAATTCTGTAGTCGGCCCCGTTTACCGATCGGAAGGGACCCTTACAACGGGGTCCTTTTCCTTTGGGTGGCGAGCTGGCTACCGGTCAGGTCTGGGTTGCGATGGTCGCGGTCATTGCCCGAGTTACCGTCGTGTAGTTGTCGGGTGTGAGGAGAATCTGGAGGCCCCTGATGCCGGCAGAGACCGCAATGGAGTCCCAGTCGTTGACCGTTTCGTCCACGTACACCGGGAACTGCCGTTTCGCCGCCATCACCGTGACGGCACCCCTGGGATAACCGGTGAGTAGCTCAACCTCGCGCACTGGCACGAGCTCCACCTTCTTGTAACCGGCGGTTCGTGCAAGCCCCTTGAGATCCAGTTCCGATCCACCGGGAACAACAGCGAACACGCACTCTCCGGTGTTTGAGCGCACACACAGCGTCTTGAAGACCTGTCCGTACGGCACACCAAGGCACTCCGCCACCGCCTCGGCCGAGAACTCCTCCAGCGTGAGGTCATACACGCCAGTCGTGTACCCGATGCCGGCCCGGTCGAGTATTCGCATGGCATTGGTCTTGGTGCTCACGGCCTATTGCCTACAGACCCAGCTCATCCCAGCGGTTCCCCTCGCAAAGGTCGATCACGGTATACGCCATGGAGAGGGCACCATCGCGAATCGCGGCCTGTCCATCGGGTGTTGTGGTGTGTGCCGCAAAAGCCTTCTGATGGTTCGCCGCACCACCCGAATGGATATCGAGCATGGGGTGGATGCTCGGCAGCTCGTACGAAACGTTCCCCATATCAGTCGAACCTGCGGCTCCCGGGTCTTCGTCGGCTCCGCGGCCCAGCGGTCGTCCGAGCGCGGCACTGTTCTGTGCGTAGAGCTCAACGAGTGTTGGATCGGCGCGCAGGTCGGTGTAGGCATGGCCCCGGCTCTTGACCTCAAGAGTGCAGCCCGTCGCAGTCGCGGCGGCTTGGAAACATGCCATCGCCTGCTCGTACAGTTCGTCGAGCCGGACCTTGGTCGCGGCACGAACGTACCAGGACATTGACGTAAATGCGGGGATCACATTTGGAACACCACCCCCGTAGGTGATTACACCGTGGATCTTGTCGGTCGGGTAGAGCGTCTGACGCAACATCGAGATGTTGTTGTACGCCTGAACCGCCGCATCGAGAGCGTTGATGCCGAGCTGCGGTGCGAGGGCGGCATGTGACTCCTTGCCCGAAAACTCGACGTCGATGTGGGAAACGGCGAGGTAGTTCTTGTCGACGACGTCAAACGGGGCCGGGTGGATCATCATCGCCGCTGCCGCACCCTGGAAAGCCCCCGCCTCGATCAGGTCGACCTTGCCCCCACCCTCTTCTTCCGCGGGAGTACCGAGAACGCGTATCCGGACGCCAAGCTCGGCGGCGAGCGGAGCCAGGGCGACACCTGCACCCAGCGCCGCCGTTGCGATGATGTTGTGACCGCACGCGTGGCCAACCTCGGGCAGCGCGTCATACTCGGCACAGATGATGACTTCCGGGCCCTCGGTGCCCGCAACCGCGTTGAATGAAGTGTCGAGTCCCCAGGCGGGATAGTCGACAGAGAAACCGTTGTCGGCCAAGAATGCGACGAGCCGTGCCGACGTCTCAAACTCCTCGTATGCGATCTCCGGGTTGTCGTACATCCACTGCGAAATGGTGTGAAGTTCGGCCTGTACGGCGTCGAACCCACGCTCCGCACGTTCCTTCATGTTCATCGCCGAATGCTCCCTGGTTGAGATTGTTGGTCGAGCTTCAGCGTAGCGGTGGAGACCACATCGCCGTCTGTGAATCTCGACCCCCGATCGCACCGGTACACTTAGCGCACTCGAGACTGGAGGTACATTGTGGGGCACTATCACGACGTCAGCAGGGAGCTCAGCGCTGCCGGCCGGGAACTTCGATCGCGGATTCCCGAGGTGTATGCGACCTACGCCGAGTCCAGCAAGGCCGCGATGACTGGCGATGGGGAGCTCGACGCAGTCACGAAGGAACTTCTCGCCATGGTGATCGGAGTCGCGTCACATTGTGACGGTTGTTACATCTCCCATGCACGCAAGCTCGCCCGTCTCGGAGCGTCGGAGCAGCAGGTGGCCGAGGCACTCGGTGTCGCTATTTTCATGATGGGCGGCCCCGGCACGGTCTATGGCGCACGTGCGTTTGAGGCGTTCCGAGAGTTTCGACCTGCACAAGAACAGCAAGTGCAATAGGCTGTCGGCATGATTGCAGCTATTTCTTATCCCCCCATCCCGATTCTTGAACTAGGCCCACTCGCACTTTCGCTCCACGGATTGTTTGCGGGCATCGGTTTCATCGTCGGTGCCGCCGTGTTACTCAAGGCCGTCGAACGTCGTGGATTTGACCAGGACAAGGTGTCGAGTGTTCTCACGTGGGCGCTCGTCGGAGCAATACTTGGTGCGCGTCTGTTCACCGTTCCCGCCCACCTTGGCGATCCGGGTTACGGGATCTCTGACGTGATCGGTCTTGGTGGAGCATTCTCGATCCTCGGCGGGTATGCCGGTGGCATCCTCGTCGCCTGGTTTCGAATGCGCCAGATCGGGCTGGACACGCCAGCTCTCCTCGACATGGCTGCGCCCGGTCTCGCTATCGGTGCGGTCGTGGGGCGGATCGGCGACTTTGCGATCGTTGAGCACCTGGGATCGGCAACCACATTCTTTCTCGGTTATGCCGTAAAACCAGGCTACGACCTGTCGCCGCAACATAATGCGCTTGAGTGCACTCCGAGCGGAGCGGTGGATGGCATCTGCGGGATTTATCACCCGACTTGGCTCTATGACATGATTGGCGCAGCGATCCTGCTCGGCGTCCTGCTGTGGTTGATCCGCACCCGTGCGTCAAAGTTCCGTTACGGGCAAATGTTCGCCATCTGGCTGATCTGGTACGGCTTTCAGCGCTTCCTCATTGACTTCACTCGACTGGGTGCGGCAAAACTCGGGACTGTTGCGGACGGCGTCATGGGTCCGTTCACGGGCAGCCAGTGGGGTGGACTTGGCGCATCATTGATTGGCGTCGGTCTCTTTGTCTGGTTCCGGCGGGGTGCCCTGGTTTCGGCTGACGGTGACGCGAAACGCGGTGCGATAGTAGAGGCTCCGGAAGACGTCGCCGAAGAGGTTACCTGACTTCTAGTCGGTAAAGTTATCGAAGGTCGCGGCCGATCTGATAGCGTCGAACCGAACTACCGAAATGTCCCACAGGGGGATCCATGAAGCCTTTCCGGAGAGCACTCGTAACGTTCGGTGTGGTCGCTGTTGTGCTCGTCGGTTTGCCGGCGGTGGCACACGCCTCGGAGGGGTTGCATATCGAGGCCGTCTCGACCTACGAGGTCGTACCCGATGAAGCGCGGGTATTTGTCACGGTTGATGTCGTGGCCAAGAACGAAACGCCCAGCACCACCCGGGGCAACATCCGGACTCGCTACTTCTACGAGGGGTTCTATATCCCGATTCCGCTCGAGGCCGAGAACGTTCTTGCGCTTGATCAGGGACGCGAGACTCGGATATCGTTCGAAGATTCCGAGGACGGCAGCTTCCAGGTGGCACTCGTCGGTTTCCGGGCCAATCTCTTCTACAACCGGTCACGATCCGTGACGGTGACGTACGAGATTCCCGGTGGTGAACCCCGTTCTGAGGATGTCACTCGGGTCAACCCGGCCTTTGTTGCCCTCCCGCTGTACGCCTTCGGTGATCCCGAGAAGGCCGAGGTGAGGTTGCTCGGTCTTGAAGGTTATGAGGTGACCCTTGACGGGTCCCACTTGAGGGTGGAAACCGACGATGAGGGGCGCGAAGTCAGAGTCGACAGAAACATCGTGAACCCGCCGGAATGGTTCGTCTGGGTGAACGCCCTTAACGATGAGGGACTGATCGTCACTGACCACACGTTTGCCAACCAGTCGGTTCGCATTCGGGCGTGGCCGGGTGACGACGAATGGTTCGACTCGGTGTCCGACACACTCGACCTGGGACTCCCGGCACTGATGGACGTGATCGGACTGGGCTGGCCAGTCGAAGAAACCCTGGTCGTGACCGAAGCAATCGCACCGAACCTCTTCGGGTTCGGCGGTTGGTACTTCGTCGATGAGGACGAGATAGAAATCGGTGAGTCAGTCGATCGTGCCGTGGTGCTTCACGAAGCATCCCACGCGTGGTTCAACGGGAGTCTGTTTACCGAACGATGGATCGACGAGGGCCTCGCCGAGGAGACCGCATCGATCGTCCTGCGCGAAGTGTTCGACGAACGCGAGTTCCCCCAGGCAATTTCGCGCCAGGACTCGGCTGCGGTCCGGCTGAACGGGTGGGAGCTGCCAACATTTCGAACCGAACTGTCCGATGCCAGAGAGGCGTACGGGTACAACGCCTCATGGTCGGTGATCCACGACGTCTCCCGAGAAATTGGACCCGAGGCATTCTCGGATGTACTTGACTACGCCAACTCCGACAGGATCGCCTATATCGGACGCCCCGATGCCGAGGCGTGGACCGATCCGGATGACTGGCGGCGGCTGCTCGATCTCTTCGAGGAGGTCGGAGGATCCGAGACCGCCACCGGAATCTTCGCCGAGTTCGTCGTCAAGACCAACGAGGTCGACGAGCTGGAGTCACGAACCGAGGCGCGAACCAAGTATGAGACCTTCCAGGAAACCACCGGTCGGCAGGCGTCATTTCTCATCCGACAGTCGATGAGTGACTGGGAGTTTGACGACGCGATTGCGCGCATGGATGATGGACTCGCGGTCTATGACAGTGAGCTGGCTCTGATCGCCAAGGCTGCTGACGAGGGTCTGACCACGATGGATGTGTTCTCGCTGGACTTCGAAATGACACGCGGTAGTTTTAGCGCAGTCAGCGCCTCGATCAAACAGTACGAGAGGGCCCTGGACGCGCTCGTCGAGTCCGAGGCGGCCCTGGCGGTGGATCGCAGCCGGTTGACCGAAGTGGGTTTGTGGCGTGGCGCCGACCCTGGCGAACATCTGCAAGCGGCGCGTGCGGCCTATGAACGAGGTGACGTCGAGTCCGTGACGATTCATGCCGCTCTTGCGCGGCAATCGCTTGCTGAGGCCGAAACCGTTGGACGCCAGCGGGCAGTGTACGCCGCGGGAGCGGCGGGGGTTCTCGTGCTGCTGATTGTTGGGTTCGTGATTCGAGGAGCTGTGAAACGTCGCAGGAGCCGCTCGCGGGTGAAGCACCCGGCACCCCTCGATGCGTCCGCGACTTTCGAGGCATCGCCGCTCGTAGCCGCCGAGTTGTCCAGCGCGACATCCGATGCCATCGACGAGCCGACTGTTGCCGCGGAGTCCCATGATGACGGGCGTACGGACGCCCCCCGATAGTGACTTGTGATGCGTCGTTGAGGCGATGTAGCGGTCTCTTGACAGTACGATGGATGCTCATGCGCCCTCCTTCCCCCACGTCCCTGTTTGCCAGGCTTCTTAGCGCTGTCGCGGTTGTTGCTATCACGTTGGTTCCCGCAGGTCCGGCGACCGCGACGAACCAGGTATCGGGTTCCGACGTGGTTTCGGACGTCCTCTACGAAGTCGATGGCGCGGCCGGTCTGGTGCGAGTCTCGGCAGTCATCGAGGTAACCGCGCTCGACTCCTCGGTTGGGTCCTTTTCGATCACCCTCCCCGCAGAGGTGGCTAACTTCGCAGTCACCGAGGGTGGGATGCCGCTCGATGTCCGGTTGGCCACCGAGGGTGGTGGCACCTACAAATCAGCGGAGATATTGCTCGACGGTCCGCTCGGAGCGGCGAGTTCGACCACTGTTCTGGCGAACTACGACATTGTTGCGGGTACCCGGAACTCCCGGTCGGCGATCCGGGTGAACCCGGCGTATGTGCGGTTCGGAGTGCGAGCACACGGCAATGCCCCGGGGGGTTCGGTAACTGTCCGCGCCGATGGGTACACCGTGGATCCCGAAAAAGTGCCTCTCCTCTCGGTGATCGGTGGGGGAGCGCCGCTCTACCGTGCGGATGACATCCAAGCTCCCCAGGCATTCGGCGTGACGTTCAGCGCCGAGAACCCGGCGGCGCTGCTGTCTACATCGGTTGTGGTGGGCGAGAACGAGGTTGTCGTGCGGTCCTGGCCGGGTGATGAGCAATGGGCGTCGGCAGTCGTTGGTGCGATCGAGCAGGCCGGCGAGATGTTGTTCGATTCGATTGGTCTGCCCTGGCCAGATGGGGCACCTATTACGATCACCGAGACGGTTGCCCCAACCGAGGCTGGTTTCGGAGGATGGTTCAACCAGGTCACCCACGAGATCCAGGTCGGAGAGCGGGTCGATGAGCAACTTGTTCTTCACGAACTCAGCCATGCGTGGTTCAACGAGACGTTGTTCGCGGAGCGATGGATTGGTGAGGGTCTCGCCGATGAGTTTGCGGCAAGAATCGTCCGCGAAAGGTTCGACAGTCGACCGTTCCCGAAGGTAATCGTTCGCGGACAGCGGGTGGGGAAACAACTCAACGAGTGGGCGCACATTGGAGTTGGCAGCGCTGATCCACTCGAAGATCGATACGCCTACAACGCTTCGTGGTCCATCCTCTTCGCGATCACGAACGAAATCGGGACCGACGGCCTTAGTCGGGTCCTCGCTGCGGCATCGAGAGACGAGATCGCCTACCGCGGCGCCGGGCAGGCCGAGCAGACTTCCGTACCGGACGATTGGCGAAGGTTTCTTGATCTGCTCGCGGAAGCTGGTGGCTCCCGCGAGGCCGCCGACCTGTTCTATGAGTACGTCGCGACCGACACTGACCGCGAGGTGATGGATACTCGGGCTGCGTCGCGCAAATCCTATGCGAAAGTTGTTGCTGCACTCGGGGGATGGGACCTGCCGTATCCACTGCGCACAGCGATGGAGTCGTGGGACTTCACGGCCGCAAACTCGATGATCCGTAACCTTGAGCGAGTGGCTTTGGCGGTGGACCTATTCGAACAACGGTTCCCGCAAGCCAATGCGGCGGGGGTGTACGGCGAACGGGTCGCAAACCTGGCCGATAGCGGCGAGAGCATCATCGACGACATCACCGGAGTGTTGGACATGGCCGACCTCCTCGATGCGACATCGGGGGTCACTCTGGGGCCGGTGGCGAGCCTGTTTCATAGTGGGGCGGGGTACGAGCAAGATCGTGCGGCCGCCCAAACCGCTCTAGAGGCAGGTGACGTCGCGACCGCCGACCTGCTGGTTGCCCGCATCAACGATGATCTTGACCGCTCTCGTGAGGCTGGTCAACGGTCGCTCTTCGGAGTCGTTGGTTTCATCGTTTTCGCTCTTGGCGGCGCCCTTGTTCGCTCGCGGTTACGCAGACGAGCGGATCGAGCAGCCAAGGCGCTCAACGCATCGGTCGCCAACGGCGATACCTTCGGGCGGACGAACGAAGGGGACGACCGTGCGGCCGTCCCCTTCATTATGGACTCGACTGATTTCGACGGTCCCTAGGAGTCGTCCGATTGGTGCATGTCTGAGCCATGCATGGTGTCCTTGAGTATCTCGCCTGCCGCACCAAGTGCGCCGAGCATGCCGCCCATCTCCATGGGGAGGAAGATCTTGCTTGCCTTCCCGTTGGCGACGCCCTGGAGGGCCTCGAGATACTTGATCTTGATGAGATCCTCGGTCGGGTTACCTTCATGGATTGCGGCGTACACCTGGGTGATGGCGAGTGATTCACCTTCGGCGACGACGCGCTTCTGATACGCCTCGGCGTCGGCGACGGCCTCAATGGCCCCGGCCTGACCCTGTGCCTCGAGAATCCGAGCAGCCTTGAAACCCTCGGCTTTCAGAATCTGTGACGACTTCTCACCCTCGGCCTCGGTGACGATTGC
>JAADIG010000010.1 GCA_013151445.1 Actinomycetota bacterium | reverse complement strand
TTGCGTATTTCCGGCTTGATGACGCGCAATGTGCGACGCCGCCGTGCGAGTTGGTGAACGAGGTTTCGGGTGGCGTGGCGGGTTCGACCGATGCTGTTGCCGGGCGTGTCTCACTCGGTGCTGCGCCGGTGATCATCGAGGGGACATCGGCGAGCCTTGCCAGGGCCAGCGAAGCGACGCCGCCGTTGTGGATTGATAGCGGCGGCGTTGACCCGTTGCTTGATTTGTTCGTGAGCGATGTCACGGTGGAGGCGTGGGTGCAGACATCGTCAGCGGGCATCAGCGGGATCCAGCCGATCTTTGCGACCGGTGGGGAGTTGGGTGGCGGCGGCTTCTCTGCGTACATCAGCGGTAGTTTTGTTGTGGCACAGGTCTCGTATTCTGACGAGGGCAATACCTATCTCAACGATTTCCTTTCCGCCCAGGTAGATATCAATGATGGTCTGCCACATTACGTGGCGGTGACTCGTGACGACTTGGATGTCCGGTTGTATGTCGATGGTGTTGAGGTTGCGTCGACGGCCACGAGCGGTCCGATTGTGTATGCCCGCGAGGTGAGTCCTCTCATTGATGAGAACGTCCTGGTTCTGGGTCAGGCGATCTTTGGTGACGGTGGCAACGGCGAGTTGGATGGCCGGATCGACGAGGTCGCCGTGTACGACTATGCGTTGCCGGCGTCTGCCCTCGCGACACATTTCATGGCGGGTTCGGCAGCTCCTGCGGGCGAGATTCTCCTGAGTGTCGACACGATTGAGCTGCCCGCTATTGACCCCACCTTCAACCTTCAGCGGCTCCGAGTTATGGATGCATTCGGGCAGCCTGCGCCGGGGGCTGAGCTTACGTTCACAACGCCGGAGATCTTCTGCTTCTCGCTTACCGACATTTCCAGCTTCCTGGCTCCGGAATTATGCACGACGGATGTGTTGGGATACGCTTTCTTTGCCTACACAGGCAACGGTTCGGCTGGGACGTCGGACTCCTTCGGTATCACTGCGACGTTGCTCCCGGATGGTGGACAGGTGACCACGAACGTCGATGTGGTGTTCTACGAACCAATCAACCTCGTCGGGTTGGGTGACTCCTACTCGTCCGGCCAATCTGTCGCTGTCCAATACGGCGGCGCGTGCAAGAGATCAACGAACGCGTATGCGGCACAGTTTCGCGCCCCCGGGTACCTGCAGCCGATCTCGGCCTACGGACCGCCGAGCGCCGGAGCGCCCGGGTTCGTGTTCACCGCGTGCTCGAGTGCCAGGTTAGAAAACATCAGCCAGGTAGGGCAGAGCGAAGCTGAGCCGTCGATCCCCCAACTTGACGTGCCCGGTGTCGACGTATTGATCAACATGGCCGCATTCACCATAGGAGGTAACGACCTCGAATGGCCTTCAGTTCTCGAAATATGTGCCGCTTTCCCGGACTGCACGGGCATCCAGCCTGGGCTTGAGTCCTTGATCGCGCAAATGGGCATCGATATTGGACCTGTGTACGCCGCCATCGCGAACGATCTTGCTCCAGACGCTGCGGTGTTCGTACTTGGCTATCCGAACCTGCTTCCCGCCCAGGAACCTAACGCTTGTGGCAGTTTTTCGCGTATCAACGCCGCGTTTGGCAACGAAGAGTTCCAGATGTTCCGAGACCTCGGCCAGCAACTCGACGAGACGCTTGCTCAAACCGCCGCACAGGCGGGGTTTCATTATATCTCGATGTTGGACCTCTTCGAGGGTCATGAGGCATGCGGTGACCTCGACGACTGGATGGGCGGTATGAACCTCCAGGGTTTGAGCGCCGCGGATTCAGCCTTCCATCCGAACTTGTTAGGGCAGAATGCGTATCGTAGGGCATTGGAGAGCTACATCACCTCCCAACTCGCTGCAGGGGACCTGTCGACTCGCACATCTGCGGGTCTTCCCCAGAATCCACCTCCGGTGGTCCAGGCATCGGTAGAGCAAGCCCCCGTTGTTCAGGAAACGCCCGCTCTGCTGAGTCTTGGAGGTCTAGTTCCAGGGTCAGCGTTTGAGTGTCCGTCGTTTGTTCAGATTGGTGAATCACTGCGACTCACAGGTGATGGCTTCGTTCCGAGCGGCTTGATCGATGCCGTCATTTCTTCACCTGACGGTATGTTCCCAGAGATGTCACTGGGTTCGTTCTTGGCCGACTCAGCAGGTGTTGTGGAATTCACAGTCGCGATCCCGCCAGGGTTTCCTGATGGGAGCATGTTTGGGATCCGCGCTTCTGGCACGGGCAGCGAAGGTGAAACAAGGATCCTGAGCCTCATCGGTGACGCTTTCACCGTTGAGCCGCCATGTACCGGAACTGATGACGTGTCCTCTCTCCCGGGTGAAACAACGATCGTTGATGTCGTCGCAAACGACTCGCCGGGTGCTGCTGCGCTGGATCTGTCGACACTCACGGTTGACGTTGATCCAATGTTCGGTGTTGCGATCGTCGACGGGGCGTCGGGGAAGATTGAGTACACCGCAGCACCCGATTGGCTTGGCGAAGACCGGTTCCTCTACAGGGTGTGTAACACCAACGGAAACTGCGCTCTGGGCGAAGTCACGGTCGATGTCGACGTTGTGTGCACCATTGTGGGTACTGAAGGCGATGACCTCCTTGTCGGGACCGACGGTGACGACGTCATCTGCGGGCTCGGGGGGCGAGACCAAATCGACGCCAGGAAGGGTAACGACATCATCATCGGCGGTCTCGGGGCGGACCACATTCTGGCTGGCCCAGGTGATGATTACGTCGTAGCCGGCGAAGGAGATGACATCGTCGATGCAGGATCGGGTTCCGACACGGTCTACGGCGGCGAAGGCATCGACGTCATCGCGGGTCGCCAAGGCGAGGATGTCATCGTCGGTGGCGACGGCGACGACTCGATCAAGGGTGGTGCCGGAGCGGATGACATCTCGGGTGGTTTGGGGGATGACACGATCTTCGGCAACTCGGGCACCGACACGATATCCGGCGGCGATGGTGATGATACGTTGTTCGGTGGGAGAGATGCGGATGTTATCGCCGGTGGTGACGGAGTTGATGCGATTTCGGGTGGTGCTGGTGACGATGTCGTCGATGCGGGTGCCGGTGACGATTCGGTTGAGGGTAAGAATGGCGACGATGTCATAGTGGGTGGTCTTGGTGACGACTCGATCAAGGGCGGCAAGGGAAACGATTCTCTGTCCGGCGGTGCCGGGGACGACACGATCTCCGGCAACTCAGGGACCGACACGATATCCGGCGGCGATGGTGATGACACGTTGTTAGGTGGGAGAGACGCGGACACTATCGATGGCGGGGCTGGCACCGACACGATCTCGGGCGGTGCCGGGGACGATGTGATCGATGCTGGTGCTGGCGACGACTCCGTTGAGGGCAAGAACGGTAACGACACGATTGTCGGCGGTGTAGGGAACGATTCGATCAAGGGTGGCAAGGGGACCGATGACCTGTCCGGTGACGCTGGCGAAGACACAATCTACGGCAACTCCGGCGACGACACGATCTCCGGTGGTGTCGGTGATGACACCCTGGCGGGTGGCAGGAACGCGGACACTATCGACGGAGGCGACGGGATTGATACGATCTCGGGTGGTGCCGGGGACGATGTGATCGATGCCGGCGCCGGTGACGATACCGTTGAGGGCAAGAACGGAAACGATACGATCATCGGGGGTCCGGGGAACGACTCTCTCAAGGGGAACGGCGGTGATGACGTTGTTTCTGGTGACGGCGGTGATGACACTCTTGTGGGTGGCGGGGGTGACGATGTCCTTGATGGCGGACTCGGTTCAGATGTCGCCGATGGTGGCGGCGGGACAGACCAATGTACCGCGGAGGTGACGATACGGTGCGAGTAGACGAAGACTCCGGAGGACCATCGGTTGGACGGACTGGATCTCCGATCGGTTGGGTCCGAGGGATTGCGCTGGTGCTGCTCGCCATCGCCGTCGCGGTCGCGGTTGTGGCTGTGTATCTCTTGGCTACCACGTGTTGGGCGGCCTCTTCGCTCCCGGGGTGCCGAGAGAACGGCGCGGTTGACGGTGTCGCTTTCGTCCTCGCGGCGCAGGTTTTCGGTGTCACAGGTCTCATGACCTACAGACGGGCGCCGCGGGTTCTGCAGAGTCGTAGGTTGGTGCAAGCGACAGCGGATCCCACATTGAGACCTCCGATGATGAGCGTTGCACGGTTCTCCTTGGCCATTGCGGTGACAGTATTGCTGTTCGGGGTAACCGTTTACTCCCTCTACACCAGCCTGCTTGCGCTCGCGTTCACATGCTGGCCAGAACCCTGGTGCGACGTAGGCGACGCACTAGCCAGCTTGCTTTCTCTCGTGATAGTAGAGGCTCTTGCTGTTGCCACGTTCATGGTCGCCAGACACGGGATTCGGTGTCGGCCGTGGCGCGGAGATGCTCAGGAACGACGACCCGAGGTGTAGCGGGGTGATCGTTGAGAGGCGGGCTGGCGTGATGATTCCGGGTGGTTCCGGGGACGATGTCATCGATGCGGGCGCCGGTGACGACGATGTCGAAGGCAAGGGCGGCGACGATGTCGAAGGCAAGGGCGGCGACGATGTCGAAGGCAAGGGCGGCGACGATGTCATAGTGGGTGGTCTTGGTGACGACTCGATCAAGGGCGGCAAGGGAAACGATTCTCTGTCCGGCGGTGCCGGTGACGACACCATCTTCGGCAACTCGGGCGCCGACACGATATCCGGTGGCGATGGTGAGGACACCCTCTCCGGGGGCAGGGATGCGGACACTATCGACGGGGGCGACGGAGTTGACATGATCACGGGTGGGGCGGGGGACGATGTTATCGATGCGGGTCGTGGCGATGATGTTGTTGAGGGTAGGAACGGTGACGATGTCATAGTGGGTGGCTTAGGGAACGACTCTCTCAAGGGTGGCGGCGGTGATGACGTTATTTCAGGTGACGACGGCGATGATTCGCTCGCAGGCAACTCGGGTAACGATGTCCTGGACGGTGGTGCGGGTACGGATGTCGCTGATGGCGGTGGCGGGATAGATCTGTGCGTGGCGGAGGTGACGATACGGTGCGAGTAGGCGAAGAGACCGGATCGCGCCCACCCGAACGGATCGGGACGCCGATCAGTTGGGTCCGAGGGTTTGCGGTTGTGCTGTATATCGGTGCCGCTGTTCTTGCGGTCATTGGTCTCTATCTGCTATCGACGACCTGCTGGAGGTCGAGCATATTCGCGTTGGATGATGGTGCCACCTCGGGGTGTCGAACCCAAGGGGCAGCGCAGGCCCTTTATCCGTTGTTGCTTGCCCAGGTACTTGCTGTAGCGGGGTTTGTCGTCTTCCGATGGGTTCCTCGACGTGTGCAGGCTCGTGGGGTGGTCGGTTCGGAGCAGGAGTCCGCGGCGAGACCGGCAACGACCAGCGTGCCGCGCGTCTCAATCGCTGTCGCGTTGGCGGTGCTGTTGGTTGGTGTCGGAGGTGTGTCTCTATATGTTGGTGTGTTCTCGGTCGGTTACACCTGTGTGGCAGACGTCGGGTGCAATACGAGAACCGTGACGGTCGGCATGCTCCTTGTTATCTTTGGTGAGGTCCTCGGGGTCGCGGGGTTTCTGGCTGCAAGGTGGGCATTGGCCGTGGCGACGTGATGTCCGCGGGGAGTAGCGCGGGTGTGAGGACGTCGGTCGTGTCCGATCGTGCTGCATGTGGCCGGGGTGGCGACTCGCTTAAGGGTGGCGCTGGCTCTGACGTTGTTTCTGGTGGTGCCGGCAATGACTCTCTTTTCGGTAACTCGGGTAACGATATCCTCGATGGTGGAGCGGGCACGGATGTTGCTGACGGCGGTGGCGGGATAGATCTGTGCGTGGCGGAGGTGACGATACGGTGCGAGTAGACAACGAATCTGAGTCACAGACAAGCCGGCGCGTCGGTATTGGGGACTCGTTGGTGCGAGTTCTTGCGGTGTTGCTACTTGCCGGTGCTGTAGTGCTTGTGGCGGTGGGCGGGTACTTAGTCGCTATCACATGCTGGGAGGTCAGTTTCGTTTCGCCAGGCGGACCCCGATACCCAGGGTGTCGAGATGGGGGACTCGTCGATGCTGTGGGCCTCATCTTGTTGGCGCAGATTCCCGGTGTCGTCGGCTTCGCCATGCTGAGACAGCTGTCCTGGGGTCTTCAGGGACGACAGGGGGCTCACGCGGAGGTGGATGGTGACTCAAACGGACTCGAGGTGAGGTATGTCCGGTTCTGGTTGGGTACGGTTCTGTCGGTGTTGCTAGTGGTTGCGGGGGTTCTCTCCCTGGCCGTTGGTCTATTCTCGCTGGCTTTCGCTTGTTGGACGTTGTCAGACTCTGGTTGCGACGTTAGGAGTGCGACAATAGGCGTCGCGTTTGTTCTCCTGGGTGAGGCTTTAGGAGCTGTCGGGTGGATCTCCACCAGGCGGGTGTTTCGGCGTCGGCCGTGGCGTCGTGATGCTCAGCGGGAGTGACCCGAGCCTTGAGGACGTCGGTCGCATCCAATCGTGCTGCATGTGGCCGGGGTGGCGACTCGCTCAAGGGTGGCGGCGGTTCCGACGCTGTTTCTGGTGACGGCGGTGATGAATCTCTTGTGGGGAACGCAGGTAACGATGTTCTCGATGGTGGAGTGGGTATCGATGTCGCTGACGGTGGCGGCGGGACAGACCAACGTGCCGCGGAGGTGACGATACGGTGCGAGTAGACGACCAGGCCGAACCGGGTTTGACCGGTCAAGCTGAACCCTCGCGCCTCGTTGAACGCTTGCTGTTTGCCGCTGCGGCGTTGCTTGTCGTTTTGGCGGGGTATTTTTTCGCAACGGCGTGCTGGGATGGCCGTTGGTACTCGGGATGCCGAGTTGAAAGGGCGGCGAACGGGATCCAACTCATCCTGCTGGCGCAGATCGTCGGGTTTATTGGATTCGTGAAGATGAGACGGGTGTCACGGCGGATTCAGGATCACACCTCACCACAATCCCTAGAAGGTGAATCGCAACCGGCGGTGATGAACCACCTCGGGTTTTGGCTAACGCTCGTAGCAGCCGTGCTACTGGTTGCAGCCGGGATAGCATCCTACCTCTTGGGTTCCTTCGCTGTCGCGTTTTCGTGCTGGCTCAGCCAGACCTGTCCTATAGGTCGGACTATATACGGTGCGCTGTTCCTTGCCTTGGGCGTGGGTCTCGTCTTTGCGGCGTTCCTAGTAGCGGGGCGAGCGTTCCGGCGTCGGCCGTGGCGTCGCAACAACCCTTTGGAACCCTCGACGTAACCCGCCGTACTCAAGGGTGGTGGAGGGAATGACGTTGTTTCTGGTGACGGTGGCGATGACTCGCTTTTCGGTAACTCAGGTAACGATATCCTCGATGGCAGACCCGGTTCGGATGTCGCGGATGGTGGCGGCGGGGTAGATCCGTGCGCGGCGGAGGTGACGATTCGATGCGAGTAGACGAAGAGGCCGGGCAAGAAGTATCCGATCAGGCCGGATCGGCGCAGACGCTCGGTTCGACGAGAACGTTCGCAGCGTTTCTGCCGGCTGTTGCCTTCGTGTTGGGTGTCGTTGCGGTGTATTTCGCGGCCCGGGGCGTTGACATTCTGGCTTCGACCTGCTGGGAGGATCGTTGGTACGAAGGGTGCCAGGAGAACGGTGTGGGCAAGGCGTTCGGACCCCTCCTTGTGGCTCAGGTGCTCGGCGCTGTAGGAATTGCAGTCGGGTGGAGAGCGTCACGGAGCTTGCGGGGGCACAGAGTCGGCAACGGGGAATTGAGTCCCGATTCGAGACCTCGCGTAACGGGAGGTGTTCGCTTCTCGTTGGGGGTCGTCGCGTCGGTGTTGTTGTTCGGTGCAGGTGTTCTGTCGCTGCTCTTCGGCTTTTTCGTGATCGCGTTTACTTGTTGGTCTTGGCAGGATTCCAGTATTAGTTGCACAGTCGGGGATGCGGTGTACGGTTCGGCTTTCGTCGTCCTGGGTGAGGTTCTCTGGGTCGCGGGGTTCCTGGTTGTCCGCCGGGCGTTTCGGCGGCGTCCGTGGCGACACGACGCTCAGCGGGAGCGACCCGAGACGTGAGGACATCGGTCGCTGGCGGTACTGCCGCATGTGGCCGGGGTGGCGACTCGCTCAAGGGTGGCGCTGGTGATGACGTTGTTTCAGGTGGCGGCGGTGATGATTCGCTCGCAGGCAACAGTGGCGATGATGTCCTGGACGGTGGAGCGGGCACGGATGTCGCTGATGGCGGTAGCGGGACAGACCAGTGCATGGCGGGGATCACGATACGATGCGAGCGTGACTCGCCGGCATAACCGGTGACCAGATGTGAAACCGGGATGAGTCTTTTCGCTACAGGCGGATCTCGCGGGCTATGGCGGGGAACACGTCTGTGGGGGTGACGAGGTGGGCCTTACCGTTGACGATTCTGATGCCTGCCCAGCGGATTCTTGAGAAGTCGTAGTTTCGTTCTGCCTGGATGAGGGCGACCGCGTAGTCCCTTGTGACCAGCCCCGAGAACACTTCGACACCGTTGTGGATGACGGTGATCGGTCTGTCGAAGTCCACGAGATCGTCGGTGAGCCACACCGTGAGATCCGACAGGTGGGTGGTGGTGATCTCGAGCAAGTTGTCGATGGCCGATGCCTTGATCGAGCCGAGTAGCTCCGCAATGGC
The DNA here is from genome assembly GCA_013151445.1 of Actinomycetota bacterium. Lineage (GTDB taxonomy): Bacteria > Actinomycetota > Acidimicrobiia > Spongiisociales > UBA5794 > BMS3BBIN02. The sequence goes on along the minus strand of JAADIG010000010.1, from coordinate 453 downwards.
GCGACCCTCGGCGTCGCGTTCAGTTTCCCCGGGGGTGACGATCACTTCGGGTGATGCGTCGAGCCAGTCTGCGCCATCCCATTCGTGACCCTCGACCCATGCGGTTTCGGCCTGGTGAATGTAACGGAAACTGTGGTTGATTTCCGTCGGCACAGGGCCGCGGGTCACGCTGAAGAAATCGACGATTGTCCGGGTGTCGAGTGTTACGCCACCATGGTCGACACCGGGAAGTTCGATGCCCGTGTAGTTGATGAGACCCATGGCGTCGGCGAGTGTGCCGAAGCGGCGGTTGAGTTCCGCAAGCCCTTCGGGCGCATCACGAAAGTTGAGTCCGGGGATGTCCGCGTTGTCCTCATCTCCCCAGACATGTAGCAGCGGGACGTTGCGGATGTTCTCGGCAAACGTCTCCCAGAGCCCCACAACATCGGGCGGGAACGCAAACGTGTTCGCCAT
>JAADIG010000101.1 GCA_013151445.1 Actinomycetota bacterium | reverse complement strand
AGACGCAGTAGCTGCTTTGGCGGCGATCTCGCTCACTATGTCGGCGTTGGCCAACGTGGTGACATCCCCGAGTTGACGCTGCTCCGAGATGTCGCGCAAGAGACGCCGCATAATCTTGCCTGATCGGGTCTTTGGCAGGTCGTCGGTGAAGACGATGCTCTTGGGTTTTGCGATTGCACCGATGCGGTCGGCGACAGTGGTACGGAGTTCGTCGATCATCGCTTCCGAACCCTCGAACCCACCCCGCAGTGTCACAAATGCCGCGATCGCCTGACCCGAGATCGGGTCCTTACGTCCGACCACGGCCGCCTCGGCGACGGCGGGGTGGTAAACGAGAGCGGACTCCACCTCGGTTGTCGAGATGTTGTGACCCGAGACGAGCATCACATCGTCAACACGGCCAAGCAGCCAGTAGTACCCGTCGTCATCGGTCTTCACGCCGTCACCGGGGAAATAGAGTCCCTCGAACCGTGACCAGTACGTGTCGATGTAGCGCTGATCATCACCGTAGATCGTGCGCAGCATCGACGGCCATGGGCGGCGAATCGCAAGGAAACCGCCATCGCCGGTCGGCACGACGTTGCCGTCGTCATCAACGACCACGGCGTCGATCCCGGGGAACGGACGAGTCGCGGAACCGGGTTTTGTTGCCACCGCGCCGGGCAGCGGTGTGATCATGATGCTGCCGGTCTCGGTCTGCCACCACGTGTCCACAATCGGACAGGTCCCACCGCCGATATGCTCGTTGTACCAGATCCATGCCTCGGGGTTGATTGGCTCACCCACGGTCCCAAGCACCTTCAACGAGGACAAGTCGTGACGATCGGGATACTCGTCTCCCCACTTCATGAACGCCCGGATCGCGGTTGGCGCCGTATAGAAGATCGTGACGTTGTACTCATCAATGATCTGCCACAGACGATCGAGATCGGGATGGTTCGGCGCTCCCTCATACATGACGCCCGTCACGCCGTTGGTGAGCGGGCCGTACACGATATAGCTGTGTCCGGTGACCCAACCAATATCCGCGGCACACCAATAGATACTGTCCGGTTTGATATCGAACACGTAGTGATGCGTGGTCGTGACACCGGTGAGGTAGCCGCCCTGGGTGTGCACGATCCCCTTCGGCGTGCCGGTGGTTCCCGAGGTATAGAGAATGTAGAGCGGGTCCTCGGCGTTGAGATGCACCGGCGGGCAGTCGTCACTGGCATCCCTCATGAGGTCGTCGTACCAGATGTCCTTATCCGTCGTTTCGACATCGTTGTCGCAACGCTTGACCACGACGACCTTGGTAACCGAGGGGCAGCGGGCGACGGCCACATCAGTCGCGGGTTTCAGGGGAACGACCGACCCGCGTCGCCACGCTCCGTCGGCGGTGACAACTACCTTTGCCTGGGCGTCCTGGATGCGGTCCGCAAGCGCATCGGAGGAGAAACCACCGAACACAACCGAGTGCACCGCACCGATGCGGGCGCATGCGAGCATGGAAATGGCCAGCTCCGGAATCATGCCCATGTAGAGCGCAACACGATCCCCGCGTTCGACACCGAGGGATTTCAGACCGTTGGCGAACTTAGAAACCAACTGATGCAGGTCCCGGTACGTGATTGTCCGCGTGTCTCCCGGTTCCCCGACCCAGTGGTAGGCGACCTTGTCACCCTGGGTCTCGAGATGCCGATCCAGACAGTTATATGACAGGTTGAGCTCACCGTCGCTGAACCATTTGTAGAACGGCGGGTTCGAGTCGTCGAGGGTCACCGTTGGCTCTTTGAACCAGGTGATGCGCTCCAGGGCTTGTTGGTGCCACCAGGCCTTGTAGTCAGCCTCCGCCTCGTCATAGATCTCGACTGTCGCGTTTGCTTGCGCGACGAATTCGGGGGACGGTTCAAAGGTGCGATTCTCGCTGAGAAGATTCTCAATCGCTTGGTTGTCCGACATACGACCCTCCAGAAGCTCGATCTGACGATAGAACTCAGAATATAGGCGTCCTGGGGTGCGCGTGCAGTGATCCGGGTTACGTGAACGATCCGAGATACGACAGAACCGCTAACACCGTCACGAGTGGAGAGAAGGATCTGATGTCGTTGCGGACAAAAGGTGTTCGATCACCCTGCACAAAGTAGAGGTAGGCACTCATCACCAGACCACCGATCCCACGGATCGCGAGTACTGCGACAACGCCGTACGCACCAACGTTCACCAGTGTTTCGCTCACCGGGGCACCGATCACATCTGCGGCTGCGAGCAGGAGTAACACGGCGAAGAGCATCAATCCGGCGACACCGTGGCTCATCCACGGGTCGGGCATACGATCTCGATCTCCTACGACGTTGCGTGCAAGGTCCTCGCCGGTTGTGAACGGCCACGACGAACCCATGCCCCAAGCAACGTGAATGATCGCTACACCGGTCAGTGTCAGTGTCGCTACGACAAGCGCCGCCATCTGCATTCGGTGACCTTCTGTTTGCGGAGAGTATGACCGATACGCTGAATTATGTCAGTGACTGACATTTGTCGCAAACTGACATTATCAATACGATGACGTCATGGCTGGACTTCGCGAACGCAAACGCGCCGAACTGTCGTCGCGCATTGAACACACCGCGATCGATCTCTTCGAACGCGATGGTTACTCGGCAGTGTCGGTGCGAGACGTCGCGGCGGCAGCCCAGATTTCGGAACGGACAGTGTTCCGCTACTACCCGACGAAACCCGACCTGGTATTCGCCGTGGAAGCTCGCTGGATGGCGATGTACAAGTCGGAGGCCGACCGGCTAGCTACCGAAGGGCTAACGGTGACGGAGCTACTCGCACGGATCTCGGAAGCGATCTCGGCATTCATCGAGAACGATCCGACACCGGTGCTCCGAGCCTTCGCGATCGCACAGGGCGTACCCGAACTCCAGGCGAAACAGGCGAGCAACCAGGCAACATGGGATGAGCTCGTTGCGGACTCGCTCGACCAGTACTTCACCACTCGCCGGGAAGCGCTCGTCGTCGCAAGTGCCGTCATGGGAATGATTTCGCACAGCGTGCAAACGTGGGCGCAATCGGGAGGAACGGCCTCACTCGGGACAACTATTGCGGACGGGTTCGATATCCTCGCAACTGTCTTCACGAAGTAACCCTCGAAGGTCTCAAGACAACACTCCAGCGTGCCGTTGAGTATTGGAATGGGGAAACGAACACGCCGAAGGGGATTTGCAGCGTTGTTAACAACCGCGACGCTGGCGGCTTTGCTCGTCCTGCCCGCCACCGCCGCACCCACCGACCCCGGTGGTTCGTTCACCGACGATGACGGCTCCGTCCACGAAGGCTCGATCGAAGCGATCGCAGCTCAGGGAATCACCCTTGGATGCAACCCGCCGGCGAACACCAGATTCTGCCCCGATGATCCCGTCACCCGCGGCCAAATGGCTGCCTTCCTCAACCGCGCCCTGGACCTTCCTCCCGGCGTTGCGGGCCGTTTTGTCGATCTCGGGACGACGCCCTTTGCAGCCGATATCGCCTCGCTCGCAGAGGCCGGGATAACCAAGGGATGCAACCCACCGGACAACGACAGATTCTGTCCCGAAGCGTCGGTCACCCGCGGCCAGATGGCCGCATTCCTCACGCGGGCCTTTGACTGGCCCGCCGACTCGTCCAACCGGTTCATCGATGACGATGCTTCTCTGTTCGAGGGCGCCATTGACACCCTTGCCACCGCCGGTGTGACACTTGGCTGCAACCCACCCGAGAACGATCGCTTCTGCCCCGAGAATCCGGTCACGCGAGGTGAAATGGCGACGTTCCTCACCCGCGCCCTCGGACTTGTCGCGGTCACACCACCGCAGCGGTGCACGATCCTCCCCGCCGACAACATCACACCCGCATCGACACCGCCCCTATCCACGGCCGGTCCGATCAGTACATCGCCTCGATCGGGCCGACCGGTTTCATCCGCGCCGACTTCGGATCCGGCGTGTGGCCACCGGGATCGAACTCCCCGATCGGTATCCCGGTCATCGAGGTCGATGACACCCAACCCAACGTCGCCATCAACTGGACTGCCTATGGAGACGAGTCCGACGACGGACCGTATCCAGTCCCCGCCGATGCACCCATCGAGGGTGGCCCCGACGCCGACGGCGACCGCCACGTGTTGGTGATCGACCGGATCGAATGTGTGCTCTACGAGCTGTACCGGGCCTTCCCGAACGGCGACGGGAGCTGGAACGCCGACTCCGGCGCGGTCTACGACCTGCGTTCCAACGACCTACGCCCCGACGGATGGACCTCCGCCGACGCCGCGGGCCTCCCCATCGCACCAGGCCTCGTGATGTACGACGAAGTAGCCAGCGGACGCATCGAACACGCCATCCGATTCACCATAAGCACGAGCCAGAAGGCGTACGTGTGGCCGGCACGGCATTTTGCATCATCAAACACCTCGCTGAACGTGCCACCCATGGGCCAACGATTCCGCCTGAAAGCGAGCTTCGATATCAGCAGCTACGACCCCGAAATCCAGGTCATCATGACCGCGTTCAAGGAGTACGGCATCATTGTTGCGGACAACGGAGCCGACTGGATGGTGTCCGGTGCCCCCGACGAACGCTGGGACAATGACATGCTCCGCCAACTCCGCGACATACCGGGCTCGGCATTCGAAGCCGTTGACGTCTCATCATGGATGGTCAACCCAAGCTCCGGGCAAGCAGCACCGTAGGGGTGTATTCAACCGATCGCTGGCAGACCAGGTCTTCCCGTTCAGGAATCACCCCGCGACATCGCCCCCGTACATCAGGCCTGCTGCACGGGACCTGCTTACCCGTTTCGTATCCTCGACGCACGCGCACAACAGGTCGCCCCGTCCTCCCAAGAGTGCGATCAACCCCGAACCACTGCAAGGATCGCAATAGCCGCTGTCATCGACCTTCAACTGCAACAGCTAGACAGCGTTAGTGGCATATGCAAGAACAACGAACACGCTCACGAGGCCAGTCGCGGTGAGACTGCTCACAGCTTGCCCCGACCGAGAAAGCGCTTCTTGCTGGGATGCTCGGCCGAGGATCATCGCCACAGGCGTGAGGGTTCGTCCCAAGGCCCATCCACCAGCAATAGCCAGGGCGAACCAAACCTGTCCGGTGCCGAGGATCAGGGCGACGAGAACGAAGGGAGTGGGATTCTGGACCTTTGTCCTGAAGCCAACCCCCGCCTCCACGCCGTAGGCGAAGGGACCCCACGCAGAACGAGCCAGGAGGTTTGTCCTCGATATCTGGCCCTGCGGTTCAGGCCAATTGCGATTAGGCATCGACAGAGTCATGTACCAACCAATTAACGCAACAGCCACGACACTTGCTTCTCGCGCTGGTTCCGTAGCTATCATCGTGAGACTACTAATAGCCCAAAGACTGAGACCGGTCGCTGCAGCCCCAACAGTGAGGCCGCCAACGTGCGCAAGGAACCGTAACTTCCCTGATCGCGGTTGCTCTCGCCACACGGGTGAAGCTAGCCAATTGGCTGAGTTCACCACTCAGACGGCACCCGAAAGTGACTGAGAGGAAATCGCCGCAAGAAAAAAGAGGATCCCCGCTGGTGCATCTACGATCGACGCGGCACCAGCGCCAGCGCCCAAGACCCAAAGGTCGAGTCTCAGATGCCTAAGGCGGCCGAAGCGGCTTTCTTTCTTAGTGACAATGCCCATATTGTTATCCCACGCACAAACCATAGACCGCTGAACCCGAAGACACAACGGTCAACTCGGATAGAGACACCACCCGTGTGAGCATCGTCACCTCGGACATATCGCGACCGGAAACGATTCGCTCTACGTCTCATTTGGCGTGCAGGTTGAACCCGCGCGGCCCTGTCACGGCCACACGGACGCGGAGTTCGCTCGCCCACGCACCCATCAAGACGCCATAGTCGAGACAGATCCAAGCCATTCGATCGGGCGCACGAGAAACCGTCTAAACCGTTGGGGGGTCTTCGAGCGTTGTTACTGTGACTGGCCCAACTGTTGGAGTGTCGATGCCGAAGGTAGAGCACCGCGATCCGCGCATCCCGACTCCCGTGCGATTCGAGGAGACTCCCGTGCGATTCGAGGAGTTCTACAGAAAGGAGTATTCTCGCGTGGTAGCTGTGATGTATGGACTTACCGGAAGCTGGTGGGTTGCGGAGGATCTGGCCCAGGACACTTTCGTCAAAGCGAACCAGAATTGGACTCGTGTCAGCACAATGGACTCGCCATCCGGATGGGTGACGCGGGTCGCAGTAAACCTGGCAATGTCGCGTTTTCGCAGACTACGCTCCGAAGCGGTTGCGCTGCGTCGGTTCGGAAGACCAGCACTCGATGTCGGTTCGGTGGACTCACGCGATGAAGCGTTTTGGAATGAGGTGAGACGGCTTCCACGTCGCCAATCCCAGGTCATCGCACTCCTCTACATCGATGATTTGACGGTGGCGGAGATAAGCACCATCCTTCAAGTCGCGGAGGGCACGGTTAAGTCATCCCTCCACCAGGGACGGACTCGCCTGGCTCGACAGCTCAGGGCGAAAGGCTGGTCGTTTGATGAGTCTTGACGACTTTGGACTCAAAGCGGGCCGAGCCCTTCGCGAGGCATCGAAAGGCCTGACCGGCACCGAGACAGCAAAAGCCGGCTTGTCTCGCATCCCGACAGGAGTTACTGCAGCCATCGGAGTATTCGTACTCACACTACTGATCCTGGGCAGTCCAAACCTCTGGCGGGACGGTCTGGATCCTTCGACTCGTAACGATACAGCGGGAACCCCGACGTCGACCGCGGGCATCGGGATACCTCAAGCGGCGAAGGGTTTCCGGCTTCTCGGCGGAGGATCTGTTCTGGTCGCTGCCGATGTCGAACTGCGCATTCAGAGCTACTCAGTCTTCAGCGAGTTCGCTGAACTAGGAGGCGAACGACTCGTCTCGATCGCTCAGGTTGCCGATCCCATAGAAATCGCTCGCACTGAGTCAGCAACACAGGAAGAGACGCTGACCACCTCAGCCAGTATCTGGAGTACGACCCAGTTCTCAGGACCGCTGTTTCTTTCGGTCGACCTCGGATCGTGGACGGCCTGGCTCCACATCGGGAGTGCGAGCGACCGGCCCAACACCGAGGCACTTCTCAGAATAGTTGATCAGTTGGCGGGCACAGCCGACAGTCAGGGGGTGGAGATACCCGGATTACGCTTCGACTACCAGGAGATCGGCATGGCTGGAACCGATGGCGGTACCGTGATAGTTCGAATCGGCACGTGCTTTCGCGAACCCGTGCCGGACTCCGAATTCGTCGACCACCCTCGGCGCGGAACGTTGATCCTCACAGGCCGGTACGCTTCCTGGTGTTTCGATCAGGGACCCGTGGAGGTAACAGTCGAAGGATCAGTGGGTTTTGTTAACTCCGTTGTTGACACTCTCACCTTGACGTTCGACTAAAGAAGCGCTAGTGTTGGTTCACGGCGATGCTGCGCAAACCAGCTGAAGAATCGTTCAGCAGGTCAGAGTGAAGGGGAAGCGGATGGCCCACACGGCGATCACCGCGCTCGTAGGCGGGGAAGTGTCCATCGCGACCACAGCCGAAATCAGCAGCACGTCATCGGCGATTGCCACCTACCAGGTCCCGGGTTACCTCGTCGCTTTCGAGTTCACGGCGTCGTACGCTGAATACGGACGAGCGGTGGCTGCTGACCTTGGCATTCAGTTGACAGATGCATTCACATTTCAGAGTGGGCAGATCCTGATCGGGAGCGGTGTCCAGCTCTGGGCAGAATCCGACGAGACAGGTAAGCCGTTCACATCGAAGCTGAGCATCGCGACGTGGGAAGGTGAGAACTATTCGCTGCATACGCATGCGTACGAATTAGATCCACTCAGATTGGTGGGCGTCCTGGACGCCTTCAGAATCGAAGAACACGCGACTGGATTGACGATGACGCCGCAGGATCCAAAGGCAACACTACCCGCAATCGACCCAACGGTCCTACAGGAGCTCACGGGAGTCGCTCTCCTCCAGATACATCCCCGGACGGCTGCTCGCGAGAACGATCTGCCAGCCCGAGCTGGTACCCGTGTACGCGGTGGAGACCTGTACGTAGATCGATCGGAAGATGCAGACTCATACATCTTGGTTGGGGCTACAACCGACACACGAATTCTCGTCGACGATGGCTGTCATGATGACACGCTTCTCGATGCCCTGGGTTCGCTCGAAGTCTCATGGGGGAGTTAAACGTGAGAAACCGATCATGAACATCGAACTGCTCGGTTGGATCCTCATATGGACAGCGGTCACACTCTTAGGAACGGCCCTCGCGGGACTGTACCGCGCCGTAGCGATTCTGTCGAAGGAGATCCTGCCTGACGCGGGAACAGTCGGACCTCGCGAGGGCACATTGGTCCCGCCCGTCGGGGGAATTCCATGGGGCACACGTGCGTTGTTGCTAATGGTTGATCGTTCCTGCATTACGTGCGGAGATATCCTCAACGCCCTCTCCGACGGCCGCTTAGTGAGCAACGTAGGTAACACCCATGTCCTCTACCGAGATGCTCCAGGCCATACGAAGGTAGACAGTCGGATTCGGGTTCTAGACCAACAGAATCCCCTGTTCGACGACCTGGAAGTGACTGTCACCCCCATGGCTATCCGCTTGAGTTCAGACAACCGTGTTGTAGACGCCATGCCAGTGGGTAGTGTCGACGCACTGGAGCAGTTCCTGCGGCGAACGAAGGAGGAGGGTTCCACCATATGAGCACACCAGAACCTACCCTGCGGCTTGAGAACATTGCGCCAGTGGTTGTCGATGACAGACGGTCAGTTGCGGAACGCAGAGGGCGCGGAATGCTGAAAAGGAGAACGTCATCAACGATAGAGATAGTGCCGCGCCGAACGTTCCTCAGGGGAGTTGGAGCTGTCGCGATGGGTGCTGGGCTGGCGGCGCTAACGGTGTTCCCGAAAGGTCGCTTCGCACAAGCCGCATGCACGACCACGCTGCAAACCAAGATGTATTCATCGTGCCCGTCAGGTTCATCGAACTACGGATGCAGCCCGGCGTGCGGTCCCAGCATCGTGTATTCGGACGCATGCTCCGGCACCTGGCACAAGACCACAGGGAATTTCAGGATGCGCCCGAATGCGTGCAGGTCTGGTGGGTACGACGGATGGTGGTGGGCGAAGTCGTACTGCCAGCAATGCGCCGGGCCGACAACGTTCAAGTGCCACGATGGCTGTAAGAAGATCGGCGGTGCCTGGAAGAACTCGATTTGCCGTTACGTTTATTGCTAAGCGGGTCGGCCTGGTTCGCGACTGAAGACGCGGATACCTTGATTCGAACCTGGGATTCGGCGGTCAGCGGTCACGACTCTGTCACACAGGCGATCATGCGTGCGCGACATCCCGGGTTCGGCGTTCGAAGCCGTTGACGTCTCATCATGGATGGTCAACCCAAGCTCCGGGCAAGCAGCACCGTAGGGTTCATCCGCGCACGGTCCTCTCGACCAATGTCGCTCAACCCATACACCCGATGCCCCACCAGATTCTCTCGCACAGGGTTCCGCGATATACTCTGCACCGCTCAGTTGGCAACCGCTGCCGCACTCTCGGGTCCCTGCCCCCATCGTCCAGCGGCCTAGGACTCCGCCCTTTCAAGGCGGCAACGGGGATTCGAATTCCCCTGGGGGCACAACGGGGGCGTGGTGAAGTCTGGAGTTCACGCCGGCCTGTCAAGCCGGAGGTCGCGGGTTCAAATCCCGTCGCTCCCGCCCGAGGCGATGCCCGGATTAACGTCCGGGCATCGCTACATAACGGTCAGGTAGCTCAGTTGGCAGAGCACCGCTCCTGAAAAAGCGGGGGTCGGCGGTTCAAGTCCGCCCCTGACCACGGGAACGCCAAAGGCGTTCCTTGGGAGAATCCGCAGGATTCTCCATGGCAACCGAGCGAACGGGAACGCCAAAGGCGTTCCCATGGAGAATCCGCAGGATTCTCCATGGGAACCGACCGAAACTCTCCCACCCCAAAACGGGAACGCCAAAGGCGTTCCTTGGGAAAATCCGCAGGATTCTCCATGGCAACCGAGCGAAGGGGAACGTCGCAGGACTCCGTTCCTTGGGAGAATCCGGAGGATTCTCCATGGGAACCGACCGAAACTCTCCCACCCCAAAACGGGAACGTCGCAGGACTCCGTTCCTTGCGAGAAATCTTCGATTTCTCGGGGCAACGGGAACGCCTTCGGCGTTCCTTGGCAGTTCACTCCGTGAACTGCGGGCAAGGGGAACGTCGCAGGACTCTCGTTCACTCCGCGGGGCGGTCAGTCTTCTGCTTGGACGGGGGTCCGTCGTCGGTTTCGCTCTACAAAGTGGATTGTCGGTTTCGCTCTACAAAGTGGATTCAGTTGCTTTCGCCTCTGGTGGCGCTCCTCAGTACGGCAACGGCCTCAGGATTGCTTCTGAACAACCGCGTCTTGAAGTCGAGCTCCAGTTGATCGATATGGAGCGCCCGACACGCCCGATCCGCATCACTTACAGCGAGTTCTTCTCGCAAGACTGAGCGGACCACACCCTCGTCAAGCAGGGTTACATCATCGACCGATGAAGCCAACGCCACAAGCCGATCAATGATGGACAGCGTCGGCTCCCGAAGCTCAGAAAACTCGAAACCCCTATCCGCCATACACGCTGACCAGTCCTCAACAGCGGCAACGTATGCGGGTGTCCGGTAGAAGTCTTCCCACGCCGCATCGAATAGTTGTCTCGCATCGACCGCCGCCGAAGTGCCAAGAAGACCCCCGATCGCGTTGGACACCCGATCGCGACACGCGGTGGCTGCACGTATATAGCCGTCGCGTTCTCCCTTGCGCAGTCGTGCAATATTGGGGTCGGGGGGTTCGTCATCTACACCTCGCACGCCATCAAGAAGGCTCTGGGTCATGCCATAACCCGGCAGGTCTGGTGTAAACACAAGGAGGTCCTCGGCGGGGATGGGGGTGTACTCATAACCTCTCTCTGCCATGCACTCGGCCATGAGCCTTTCCTCGGCACGAACGCCTTCAAAGTAGTCGGCACGTTGCGTACCGATCTCTGTGGCAGTCGCTATCTCAGCGTCGGAGATCATCGTGAGTTCCGGCGAACACGCCGTAGCGATCAAAGCGACAGCGAGCGCGACGATGCGGACAGACCGTTTCATGATCCAGCACCGCGGCATTCCTTAGCCCTGCGCCGTTGGATAGCGGAATACTGCCGCCTCCTGCGCGTCGATGAAGGGGTTGGGGGTGTCACCATTGGTCGAGACAGGCCGGTGCTGCGAGTGACATGACCGAACCGAGATTCCTCGGGGGGCTCTCACTATCGGCGAGCCCCTTGTAGAAAATACACACGTCCGTGTTGTTTCCCCACAGATTGGCGTTGAGCACGATCTTGATCAAGAACCGCCAAGCATTCGAATCAACAGTGCACGTCGGGTCGTCCAGATACTGAAGCGTGAGCGACTGGTTGTCACCCCACATTGGAGCCAGCAATCCGGTGAAGATGGACCCGCCCCAGTCGTCAACACCGTAGGGGATGTGGTCCTCAACTTCGGCGCACGTCACCGAGCCCGGCTCCCACACAATCGCCACAGTCGTCGTCACCGGAACAGTCGTTGATGTTGTCGACGTAGTAGTGGAGGGAGTCGTGGTCGTCGAGGTCGAGGTCCCCGTTGTCGAGGGGGCAGATATGGAGGTGGACGAGGTCACCGGGGTTCGCGTTGTCTCGATCTGGATTGCCTCGGCATCAGGCACGATCGAGACTTCAGCCCTCGATACAAGACCGTACCCGACAAGGGCAACCACGACGATGATCGCCACTCCCCACATCAGCTTGCTTCGAAACAACGCTCCTCGAACCGGTCGCCAAACCATCACACATCAGTCCCCAACGTCATTGCGTCATGTGTCAATGTTGCAACGCTTCGACCACACCCCAAAGTTCCCAAGAACTACCTCCCCCGCGTCATCAAGCCGTGCTCGCAACGGCGCTCCCAGACACTGGTTTTGGCGTCCAATTGCGCACGATGGTGCGCGATTGGACGCCAAAACGGGAAAACTATGTGGGGTCGGCGACCGGGGGGAAAATCGCCGACCCCACATTGTTGTTGCCGGGCAAGTCCCATGAGAGCAGGACTGCACCGGGTTCTTGGCGGTCCTTAGAGAGGCCCGTGTGCTAGATGGTCGGGTCTTGACCCGATTTGCACATCTCCCGCCAACGCTTCTTCGATGACCTCCCAGCAGGCAACGGCGATGATCGCACCACCCACGAGCCAGGCATTCCATGCCGCGTTCGAATTTCCGCTGAATCCCAACACCCAGGGTGTTGCGAACAACCAGACGCCATAGAAGCCCTGAAGCCACCCTGGAGTCTTATCAGCCGGTTTAGCGAGTGCCCACCAGGCGGTGGCAAGCACCAGAATGCTCAATGTCCACGCATTCCACGAGGAGTTGGCGT
>JAADIG010000035.1 GCA_013151445.1 Actinomycetota bacterium | reverse complement strand
GTGCTTCGGCATCCGCACCATCGGGGATGTCGGTTGCGGAAATCTCTGGCGCAACCTCCGTCACAGCTGCGACTGCGTCCTCAGCGGCAACCGCCTCCGCGGCGTTGTCGTCCGTAACCGCTGGAGCGGCATCACTAGTTACCACCTCAGCGGTATCACCATTAGCCGCCTCCGCGGCGTTGTCGTCGGTAACCGCTGGAGCGGCGTCACTAGTAACCGCCTCAGCGGTATCACTAGTAACCGCCTCAGCGGTGTTGTCGTCGGTAACCGCTGCAGAGGCGGCCACCTCTGCGGTATCAGTAACCGCGTCTTTTTGTTCCAGGTTCGATGAAACAACTGCCGCTGTCTCATCAGGAACCTCGGCGTCTGCCGTAAGCTCCGTGTCCTTCTCGATGGCCATACGAGAACATCAACTCCTTGTTTTCCAAATTTCCTATTCGGGCGCGGTTAAACCGGTCGAATAGGCGGACGAATCGTAACAGTTTTAGGGCCGCGGGGGAACCCCAGTGAGAGTCAGCCCTTGCACTCCGCCAGGGAGCGACCAGTCGCCACGTCAATATCGAGTGGCACGTTGAGTGCGACGACGTTCTTCATGACCCGCGTCGTGAGCTCCTTCACGGCCTCCACCTCGGCATCCGGCACCTCGAGCACGACCTCGTCATGGATCTGCAAAAGCATTTCCGCTTCTAGTTCGTTGCTGCGCAGGGCCGCCTCAAGGTCGACCATTGCCTTTTTCATGATGTCGGCTGCGGAACCCTGGATCGGGGCATTGAGCGCCATGCGCTCCCCCATCTGCCGCTCGCGGAAGTTCCCCGATGCGAGCTCGGGGAGATACCGGCGCCGTCCGAGGATTGTCGTTGTGTACCCACATGCCGATGCTTCTGCGACTACGTTCTGAAGAAACGCCCGAACATCGGGGAACTGGTTGAAATAGGTGTCGATGTGGTCCTGCGCGTCGTTACGCGATATCTCGAGACGCTGGGCGAGACCGTACGCCTCCATGCCGTAGAGCAACCCGAAGTTCACGGCCTTTGCACGTCGCCGCATGTCCTGGGTGACCTCAGAGGGGTCAACAGCGTTGACGCGAGCAGCAGTGGCGGTGTGCACGTCCTCGCCCTCTTCGAACGCTTTCGTAAGTCCGGGATCTCCCGAGAGGTGGGCGAGGATTCTTAACTCGATCTGAGAGTAATCCGCGACGACGAACCGATGACCGCTCTCCGCGATAAAGGCCTTGCGGATCCGTCGGCCCTCCACCGAACGAATCGGGATATTCTGCAGATTCGGGGCCTCCTGAGAAAGCCGACCTGTGGCGGCCGCCATCTGGTTAAACGTCCCGCGCACCCGACCGTCGGCGTCAACAAGCGGCAGCAGGGCATCCACGTATGTGGAGCGAAGTTTTTCAAGCTCTCGGTACTGAAGTAGTGCCGCCACAATCGGATGAGCGTCTTCGAGTTTCTGTAACACCGCGGCGTTCGTGGACGGTACACCCTTCGGGGTCTTCTTGATCACGGGCAGGCCGAGACGGTCGAACAGAACCTCCCGGAGCTGGGACGTGCTGTTCACATTGAACGGCGCCCCAGCAGCTTCGTGAATAGTGGCTTCCAGATCCCCAAGCCGCTGGCGTAGTTCGTCACCAAATCGGCGCAGGAACACGGTATCGATCTTGATACCGAGATGCTCCATCTGGGCGAGAATCGGAATCAGCGGTAGTTCCACGTTGTCAAGCAGGTCCGACTCCTTGCGTTCGCCGATGACTTCACGCTGGAGCCTCCACAGCGACCGGACCGCGACCGCCCGCCGACCAGCGGCCTCGAGGTCGGGTCCACTGGATCCTGCAAAGTCGAACGCCCCCTGGTTTGCACTGGCGCGGTCATCATCGGGTTTGAGGACGACTCCCAGTTCACGCTCGGCGAGAACATCCAACGTTGGCACCCGCTGACCCGGGTGAATCAGATACTCGGCCAGTGCCGTGTCGAACGCAACTGGGGGTGCAGGAAAACCTCTGTCGAGAAGAAGGCGGACGATTCCCTTGACGTCGTGGCCCACAATGCCGGCATTCGCAGCGATGGCGAGGACATCGAAGAGATCGTCGCTGATAAAGATCGCATCGGACTCTGACACCGCGGCAGCAACACCGACGACTTCGCCACCGTCGGCGACGACAGCTATTGCAATCGGGGTTCCTGCCAAGGCTGCGACATCCTTCGCCGAGGCCGTACGGATATCTACTTCGAGCACATCGGTCGGGATCGAGCCACCCTCGATCGCAACGAGTCGCTCCCACAGCGTGAGAAACGCCAGGCCATCGAACACCGCGCGCGCCTCGTCGCGCGCAAACTCTCCAAACATGAAGGTATCGAGGTCGACATCCATCGCCACCGGAACGTCACGTACAAGCCGCATGAGATCACGGTTCAAGAATGCCCGATCACGGTTCTCAATGAGGTTCTCGCGGAGTTTCGGTGTCTGCTCGTCGACATGTTCGAATACGCCCTCCAGCGAACCGTATGCCGAGATCAACCGCGCCGCCGTCTTTTCCCCGACCCCGGGCACACCGGGAAGATTGTCCGACTTGTCGCCACGCAGTGCCGCATAGTCGAGGTACTGACCAGGGGTCACGCCGTAACGTTGCTCGATCCACTCCGGGGTTGCGTCGGCAGTATCGGAAACTCCACGCAGGGTGTACATGACACGAATACCATTCGCTGGCAACTGGAATGCGTCTCTGTCGCCGGTTACGACCAGCGCCTCCCACCCTTCATCCATCGCTCGGCCCGCCAGCGTGGCGAGAACATCGTCCGCTTCAAAACCCGGAGCCTTCACCTGTCCGATGCCGAGCGACTCCAACACCTCCTCGATCAGGGGAAGCTGCTCGCGAAACAGGTCGGGAGGAGACTCGCGCTGCGCCTTGTACTCAGGATACTGATCGTTGCGAAAGGACCCGCCACGCACATCCCAGGCAACACAGATTGCATCCGGTCGTTCCTCATCGATCAACTTGATCAGCATGGACGTGAAACCAAAGACTGCGTTTGTTACCTGTCCGGCAGGAGTCGCAAGTGTATCTGGCAGGGCATAGAAGGCTCGATACGCAAGCGAATGACCATCGAGAAGTGCGAGTTTTGGCATGCCCCGGAGTGTAGGGCGACCCGGCTCAACTAGGGAACGAGGTGAATCGGTTCACCGTTTACCCGAGCAACCCATGTGGTGCGCTCCGTGACGTTCGCCCCGGCGGCGAAACCGTAGTCGATGTCCATCCAACAATCTGTCGGACATGTCCACGCCGATGGTATGTTGAAACGGAAGTCCACCCATTGCCCGTTAAACCTCTGGCCAGAGGTATCAAGGAAACATGGTGCAGCCCCGGGAGTGTCGTCTGCTCCCCAGTTCGAAAGCACCGTGTTGCCATCCAACGAGCGGATTCTGACCTCGCATTCGATGGTCGAGCCATCACCAACGAATCGGAGGTTTGCAAACCCGCCGGACACATCTCCCGGGTCGAACAACGACACCAAGAGCTGGGATCCCGCATAGAACTCTTCGAGTTTCACGATCTTGAAGTTCGGTGCGGACCCGGCCTCCACCATGTCGAGGGACATAGCCCCGAGACCGTAGATCGCCGGCGTGTCACCTGAGCCATACCCGACAACACGTAAGGCAAAGTCGGAAATCCCGCGGTCGTTCCCGTCAACGGACACGGACAGAACATAGATGCCACTCACAGCGGTCACGCTGCAAACAGACGACCACGACTGCACACCGGGAGATCCCTCGGATGGTGCCTCGGAATAGGTACGCGAACACCCGGGAATCGCGATGTTGTCCGCCGGGTTGTTCGGTGTTTGGTCCGGGCCGGCGAGGGAGAAGTTGATGTCGATATCACGGTTGATTCTGTCGCCGGTCGCCTGAGCATCGCCGTTGTTGATGAAGTCGTTGAAGTTCCCTGCCCAATGGGGTCCGTCGTAGACCTGGATCGTCAGCGAGCGGCCAACTTGATCGGCCGGCACCTCAACCGCGTAGTAGTAGGCCGGAACCTTGTACTCCCCATTTTGGTTCGAACCACAGTTCGCGTTGTTGCATCGCGTCGAGAAGGGGTCCCCGTTCGCCTTGACTTCCTCTTCGCCATTGATCGCAACCCAGAACGCCTCACCGACGCCCCCCAGGGACGGCTCATCTGACCCGAGTTTCAAGGGAGGTAACTGTTCAGCGGTTGCGCTACGAGTCATCGTCACCGAATTGAGACCGAACACGCGCATAAAGAACGTTGTCACAGTGGTCGTCACCGAGACGTTGAGCCGGGTAGGACGACCGGTGACCTCGGCGGGTGTCACCCCTGAGTTGAAACCATCGCGAGCCGCAATGTCGAGTGACGTTGTCCACGCGTCGCCGCCCACAAAACCCACATTTGATGGCTGCGGCATGTGCACGACGCCCGCCAGGGCAGCCGCCTCCGCAGCGTTCTGAGCCTGGGCACCCTTGTAATACAACCATCCGAGATCGACGGCGAATCCCGCCATGCCGATCATGACAAGCAGAGTGGCGGCCGCAAGCACCAGGGTCGCCCCTCGCTCGTCTTCGTCACCGCGAAAGCGTGGTGGCAGAATCCTGCGCCAACGGCTCATGATTCGAATACCTGAGGTTCGAGGCGCATGACGGCGGTGTCGGCCCAGCAACCGCTCCCCGGATTACCGGTGCATGTCACGTCGGGCAACGGCACGAGTCCACCGGTGATCCACGCGTGGGCGTACGTGACACGAACGGCGATCACATCCAAACCGGGTAACTCGACGTCCCGGCTAGCCGGCGGCCAGGGCCAAGATCCGTACCCATCGTCGGCGTCCGGACAAGGATTCCAGTCACACGTTCCGCCCGTCGGTGCCCACACATAGCGGTTGCAGCGGTCGCCACCACCCGTGGAACACGATCCGACCGGATCTCCGTTGCCGTCGGCTAGGTACACATCGACATAACGAACAATGCCGACGGCCTGCCCGGGAAGGATTCCGAGGGACTGTTCAAGCGAAAGCAGCATCTGATAATCCGCATTTGGGTCATCTCCCAACGCCGATACGACGCGGGCCGACCCCTGGGTGGCGTTCGTAACAGTCAGCCGGTCGCGGAAGGCAAGTCCGAACTCGACAATGCCGAAAAGCAGCATGAATAACAAAGATGCAACGATGGTGAATTCCACCATCGAAGAACCGCGTTCGTCTGAACGCAAACGTCTAAGTCGTGTCCCTAACATCAATGCACCCCGCATCTGACTACTGAGAGTGGCCACTGGCCCCACTAGCCTTCGCTGTATGTCAGCGCTTACGTCACTATATACACTCTCAGTAGTAATTGGAATAGGCCGAGCGATCTATTCGAAAATTTCTTAAAACCTGGGTTCAGCGTGTTTCGAGGCTTGTGAGTAGGTCAACACGTCTCGCATCGAGCCTGCTCCGCTTCTTTTCGAGACGACTCAACTCCCGCCTCACTCGTTCGACATCCTGGAGAGTGATGCGTGCGTCGTCCCGGTCGAAGGGGCTGTCGGACACCAACGCATCGCGCTGCGCATCGTCGTGCAGATGTTGATGCATCGACAACTCCTGCGTCAACTGCTCCACGACGCCATCGAGCTGCGCAATCTCGTCAAGTACGGTGAAAAGCTTCTTCTCGGATCTCCGCATCCGACCAGTGTACGGCTCACCGCACACCAACATGCTCTAGCATGCTCGCAACCACGAGCCGGGGTGGCGGAATCGGTAGACGCGACGGACTCAAAATCCGTTGGGCGCAAGCCCGTGGGGGTTCAAGTCCCCCTCCCGGTACAAAAGACGACGCGGCAGTTTCACCAAGACAGCCGCCCTAGTCCCCCGGAGTTGCACAGCAACTCCCAAACAACAGAGCGAAACAAAGTTCCCCGGAGTTCCCCCGGAGTTGCGCAGCAACTCCCAAGGAACTGAGAGAAACGAAGTTCCCCGAGACTTTCGAGTCCGGTCCTCTACATCGGTTCTGCGTTATCTCGATGTGGCACGGCGGCCGAAATTGCCACATGGAATAGTTTCGCAGTCGCTTCCCAACCCGACGCGTGAATCCGAGTCTCGACCGCTGCCCGCTCGCGAACACTCGTTAACACATGAGGCGGACCCTTGCGGGTCCGCCTCATGGTGAGTCAGTGGTGTTTAGCCCCGGGTATGGTGCGTTCGAAACCGTAGGGCCAACATTCACTGTCCTAGGAGAAGTCGCCGAAGGGGATTAGCGTCAAACTCCGTAAGATAAGGATGTCGCGTTCTGGCGTATCTGTCGAGAACTGTTCTCACGTGCCCGGTGTGACTAGTCCGTTGTTCGGCGGACGCTAGTCCGCGACGGTCTAGTTCTTACAATTCGGCTTGCCGGCGATCCCTATCGGGTCATTGCCGAGGCGAATGCCTTCACTGCGCTACGTAGCGCCGTGACAGCATCTTCGGGGGTGTTGCTCTCCAGAACTCTGCGAACCAGAGCCGATCCGACGATCACTCCATCGCCTACTGCTGCGGCCGCGGCCGCCTGCTCCGGGTTCGAGATCCCGACTCCAAAAACAAGCGGAACCTCCGACACCGCACGCAGGGTCGCAGCAAGGGTCGTCAGGTTCGATGACCCTTGCCGTCGCTCACCGGTCACACCGAGTTCGGCGATGCCGTACACAAACACCGGATCCGTGGCCACAATCTCGCGGAGCCGGTCCGTGCCGGTCGTCGGAGCAACAAACTGCACATAACCGATGCCCCGGAGCGAACACGCGGCTGTTATCTCCTGGGTCTCTCCGACGGCGATATCGGAAACGATCAACGCACATGCACCAGCCTCGACAAGTCGATCGACAAAGGTCTCGATGCCGACGGCCAGCACCGGATTCACGTAGGTCATCACAATGACGGGTTTACCCGTCGTCGCCGCGATCTGGGCGACGAGATCGAAGCCGACCGCCACCGTCGTACCGGCCTGAATGGCTGCGAGACCAGCCTCGTGGATGGTCGGCCCGTCCATCAGAGGGTCAGAGTATGGGAACCCCACCTCGAAAGCATCGGCCCCGGCCTCGGCCATTGCCGTGAACATTGCGACCGATGATTCCGGATCGGGTAGCCCCACGGTGAGGTAGGGCATGAACACTGCTCTGCCTTGCGAGTTGGCAGAGTCAAACAATGCAGCAAGACGTTCCTTCCCCGTCATGCGTCCTCATCCCCCTGCATTGCAGCAACCTGTTGAACGTCTTTATCACCACGGCCAGACAAGTTGATCACGACGGTCTTACCCTTGAGGCTGGCGGCCTCGCGCAGAACCCAGGCCACTGCATGTGCGGACTCGAGTGCCGGGATGATGCCCTCAAGCCGAGAGAACTCGTGAAATGCCGATAGCGCCTCGACGTCGGTCACCGCGACGTACCGTGCCAAACCTTCATCGCGAAAGTAGGAGTGCTCCGGACCCGAGCCGGGGTAGTCGAGCCCAGCAGACACCGAGTGCGCCTCGATCACCTGCCCGTCGCGGTCTTGCAACATGTACGTCCTGGATCCGTGCAAGACACCGGGGGTTCCGGCAACCAGCGAAGCACCGTGCGCACCAGACTCGAGACCGTGTCCGGCAGCTTCGACGCCGACCAAATCCACCCCGCTCCGAACCCACGGGAAGAAAATTCCCATAGCGTTCGATCCGCCACCGACACTCGCAACGATCACGTCAGGGCGGGGAAAGGATCCGGGTTCACCGGACATTTGCTGACGCAATTCCGTTCCGATGATCTTCTGGAACTCACGCACGATGAAGGGAAACGGATGTGGGCCGACGACTGATCCAATAATGTAATGCGTGCTCTCGACCGACGACACCCAGTACCGAAACGCCTCCGACACCGCATCCTTCAAGGTTGCCGCACCCTTGTGGACGGCAATGACCTCGGCACCGAGGAGACGCATCCGATACACGTTGAGTGCCTGACGTTCGATGTCCTTTGCACCCATGTAGACAACACATTCGAGTCCTAACAGCGCACTGGCGGTCGCCGTTGCAACGCCGTGCTGACCGGCACCGGTTTCGGCGACGACACGCGACTTGCCCATGCGTTGGGTGAGCAGTGCCTGGCCGAGCGTATTGTTGATCTTGTGCGCACCGGTGTGAGCAAGGTCCTCTCGCTTGAGATATACCTCGGCTCCAACGCGCTGGGAAAGCCGCTTTGCGTGATAGACCGGGGTTGGACGACCCACAAACGATGCGTAGAGGGCATCGAGTTCGGCGTGGAACCCGGGATCGCTCCAGGCGACTTCGAAGGCCGCCTCGAGCTCCTGGAGAGCCGGTATGAGCGTTTCTGGAGCAAACTGCCCGCCGAACTCGCCGAAGCGGCCCGACGTATCGGGTCGGTAGTCGGTCATGACCCTTTCGCCTTCCGTATGAAGTCGGTCACTTTAGTGTGGTCCTTGATCCCCGGAGCGGCCTCTAGCATCGTAACTGCGTCGACGCCCCATGGCTGGGCCACAGTAACGGCCTCGGCAACGTTGTCTGGTCCGAGACCGCCAGCCAGCACGAATCTTCGATCCATGTCGTTTGCCAGACTCCAATCGAAGGTAGTGCCGGTGCCCCCGTCGAGTCCGGGAACCTTTGTATCGAGCAGCAGGCAGATGCCCTCTGGAATGTGCCCGGACGCACCAACCGTCTCGCCAACACTGACCGGGGCAAGCACACCGAGACCGGCGGCCATCGCACCAACTATGACCTCTTCTTGAAATCTCCCGTGGGGCTGTACCCAGTCGGCTCCGGCATGGATCGCCAACTCGATGATCACATCAGCAGGTTGGTTCGCCGAAACCACGACGGTTGTCAGTCCGTCGGCAGCGGCGACGAGACCAGCGAGTGAGTTGGCGTCCACATACCGCTGGGATCGAGGTGCGACGACAAACCCGACAGCATCAGCCCCCGCGGTGACAGCCTGCGCCACGTCGACACCGTTTGTCATGCCACAGACCTTGACCCACATCGTCACACCGCTCTGAGTTCGGCAATCAGCGCCGCCGGGTCGTCGGCACGTACGAGCGCCTCACCAACGAGGATCGCATCAAACCCGGCGGTGCGCATCCGACGCGCTCCATCCACCGACGATACGCCGCTCTCACCCACTGTGATCGCACGGCCAACAACCCGTGGTGCGATCCGCTCGGCCGTGCCAAGGTCGGTGACGAATGTTGCAAGGTCCCGGTTGTTGACGCCGACTATCTGAGGACCGATCTCGAGGGCCCTCTCGACCTCGTGCTCGGTATGGGTTTCGACAAGCACATCGAGACCTACCGACAGCGCGGCATCGTATAGTCTGGCAAGCTCGTCATCGGTGAGTATTGCGACGATGAGTAAAACTGCGTCAGCACCGAGCACCTTGGTCTCGTAGATCTGGGCACTGTCAACCACAAAGTCCTTGCGTAAGAGTGGTATATCGACAGCCTCGCGAACCGCTTGGAGATCGGCAACCGACCCGGCGAAGAACTCGGGCTCTGTCAACACGGAGATCGCTGCGGCACCGCCATCGACGTACACCACGGCTTGCTCTTCAGGTACGAGAGTCTCGGTGAGCACTCCGGCTGATGGTGACTTTCGTTTGATCTCCGCAATGATCTGAAACCCGGGAGCTGCCAGCGCGTCGGCGAAACCGAGAGCAGGATCGGTGCTCAAGGCCGCGGCACGCAAGTCGATACGGTTCTGGATCAGCGGCCCAATACGGCGCCTCGTCGAAGCAACAATTTCCTCGAGCACCGCTAGCTCCCGTCCTGCATCCATCGAAGGAACTCTACCAACGAGGCGATCTGCTCATCACTCAGTTCAGCGAACGAAGGCATTCTGCCCGGACCGACTCGGATCGTGTTGCCAATTTGGTCGTCACTCAGGTTCAGAGCGGCATTCGACCCCGCTCCGATCGGTGGGCCGAACCCTCCGCTGAGGTCAGCCGAATGACATGCCGCACACGTCACCTGGAACAATTCCACGCCGAGTTTGCCTTCGGTCGACGCACCACAACTGGCGAGTACGAAGGAAAACGCGAGCAGGAGTGATACGACCCGTCGATGCATGCCCGCAAGTGTAGGCGTGGTGTTTACCCTGCCTGCCATGGCAGGGTGACGTGTACCGTCGTCCCCTGACCAAGTTCTGACTCGACCTGCACTGTACCGCCGAGGGCATCAACGAGTTGGGCAACGATGGCTAGACCGAGGCCACTCCCCTCCGGACGAACTGCCTGATACCGCTGCGCGACGTAAAGGCGTTCGAATACGTGAGGAATGTCCTCCGGATCTATTCCGGGTCCGTTGTCTGCTACCGAAATGATGACCGTGTTGTGGTTCGCAGCGCGAAGCGACACCCGCACCGTGCCACCCTCGGGCGAATAACGCAGGGCGTTGTCGAAAAGGTTGCCAACGATCTGGCTTATCCGATCGGGATCCGTCTCCCCCACGGGCAGTTGTGCGAGATCCGGTTGCACCGAAATATCGAGCGGCTCGGCCTTGCTGGCCAACACCTCGACCGCCTCGGCGACATGTGCGGTCAGATCAACGGCTTCGTAACGCATGGAGAATTCCCTGGCCTCAAGGCGAGACAACAACATCAGGTCTTCGATGAGCCGAGCGAGCCGCTGAGTCTGTGCGTGCAGCACCGAGGCGACTCGGGGCATTCGCTCTTCGTCAACCCTGCCGGCATCCAGTGCCTCCGCATAACCCCGGATGGTCGTGAGCGGAGTTCTCAGGTCGTGACCGACACTCATAAGGAAGTCTCGCTCGCGCCGTTGGGCGTCTGCCAGCTCCGCCGCCATGTCATTGAAGGATCGGGCAAGTTTGGCAACTTCGTCTGACCCGCCGATCTCGACCCGTGCGCTGAAATCCCCACCAGCGACGGCACCGGCGGCGTCTGATAGGGCATCGATCCTTTTGCCGAGCTGCTGGGACACCAGGAGTGACAACCCGATCGCGGCGAGGAGACCGACAATTGTGGCAACGACCATCGGCCGATTGAACAGTTCACGGTCGACTACCCCGGCGCGCGATCCAATCGCGATGACGATCTCCTGGCCGGAATTATCCACTATGCGAATAGCCACGTTGACATCTTCGCCGTCGACCTTGACGATCTGCACGGCCCGATCGGCATCGAGTTCCCCCACGTTGGGCAGTATCTGCGGATTGTCAGTGGTGATTCGTAGCCCGGTCGGCGTGAGATACCCCACCTCAAGATATTCGTAGTTGGCGATCCTGCGCCACTCGTCGATGAGGTTTCGCTGCCTCCTGCTGAGCTGCCCACCCTCAGTGTCGATACGATCGATCACCTGTGCGATCCTGTTCGCCTGTGCGAAAAGCCTCTCCTGCGCATCGGCAGCGACGTTCTGCTGGATCCGAACTGCTGCAACACCGCCGACACCAAGCATCAGCAGAGCCACCAACAGTGTCCCGACGAGGAGGCGTACCCGCATCTACTGCCCCAACCGGTAGCCGACGCCCCACACGGTCTCGATGGGAACACCGTCAAGCTTCTTGCGGAGCTGTCGAATGTGCACGTCAACGGTTCGAGTCTCACCGAAGTAGTCGTAACCCCACACGGCTTCAAGGATCTGGCTTCGTGACAGAACCAGCCCGCCGCGACTCGCCAAATACCACACCAGGTCGAACTCGCGTGCAGTGGGACGCACCACGTTGCCCTCGGGGTCGGTGACATCTCGGCGTCCCGAGTCGAATCGCCAACCATCCACTTCGACCGTTTCCGGCGGGGCGGCACGTTCCTCGGATCGTCGCAGAACCGCCTTTACGCGGGCAACAACCTCGCGTGGCGAGAACGGCTTCGTGACGTAATCGTCGGCCCCCATCTCCAACCCTACGACGGTATCGATCTCGCCGTCGCGTGCAGTGAGCATGATCACCGGCACATCGCTTGTCGACCGGATCCGGCGGCAGACCTCGTGGCCATCGATCCCCGGTAACCCTATGTCGAGCAACACGACACGGATGTCTCGCTGTGTCAGTCGCTCCAAACCCTGCTCACCGGTCGAGTGATGCACGAGCCGAAAGCCCTCCTGGGCGAAGGTCATGTCGAGCAGATCCGCGATGTCGGGATCGTCTTCAATTAGCAGAATCGTGCCCTGGTTCATGCTCACCTCCCAGACGACTCTTGCGTATCATCGGCGCGACATGTGAGGGAACTGTAAAGCAACAATCAGATTTCTTCCGGCACTCACTGCACTGGTCCAAAAGTGTCGAGCGGAAGTTCGACGATGGTCGCGGGGACCGACCCAGTATCCCAACGCAGTTCCACGCGGGAGCCGGACGTTATCTCGCGCCGCACCATGGCGAGGCCGACCGGGGCTCGCAGTTCAAGCGATTCCGCCGTCGAAGTCACCCGTCCGGCCATCTTCGGCCCTTGGAAGACCTCCGAACCGACCGGCGGAATCACGTTTGCCGCAACCACGACCCCCACGATTCGCCTGTTGACACGGCCGCGGGAGTCGATCCTTTCCACCATTTCTTGACCGAGGTAACAACCCTTGGTGAAACTGACCGCGCCGTCGAGGGCGCCCACTTCGTGTACGAGTGTTGACTCCATCACGTCGCGCCCGAACTGCGGCTCGCCGGCCTCGATGCGCACTGCATCGGCCGCAGTTTCCCCTACCAGGACAGCACCGGCAGCGACGACCTCGTCCACCGATGGGCCGATCAGTACGAACCTGGGGAGGTCGACATGGATATGGCCAATCGCGCCAACGCAGTCTCCCATTCGCGAGAATCCCCAGTGGCGGGGCTCCGGGACGCGAAAACCAAGGGCGCCGACCACCGCGGAGGCCGCCGGCCCGATGACTTCGATCACGGGTCCGCGAACGGCATCGATACTGACGTCCATGTTGACGTTGAGGGGAATGAGTGCACCAAGTACGTCGGCCTGCGACCCGGTGTCGCACAACAGAACCGCCTCCTCGGCACCGGCGAGGACCCACAGGAGGGCCCGCACCGTCCCCTTCGGAGAAAGCAGGAATGCCCGGGTGACATCGCCCACCGCGAATCCCGACATGTCCTGGGTGATTGTCGCCTGCAGGAACGGCTCCGTGTCGGCGCCGCGGATCCACACGGCCTCAAACCGACCAGCCAACGCACCAGCGTCGGTCCTCAGGGCCAGGTACTCGCCGGTCGTATCGGCCGGTATAACCATCGTCACACCTTGTCCGCCGCCGCAACGGCAGCGAGTGCGGCCGCCGCCTTGTTCATCGATTCGACGTATTCGGCCGTTGGGTCGGAGTCGACCACAACCCCCGCACCAGCTTGTACCCAGGCCTTGCCATCGGCTATCACAAGGGTACGAAGCGCAATCGCAGTATCGAGGTTGCCCGAAAAGTCGATGTAACCAACGGCACCCGCATAGGGACCCCGGGCGACGTTCTCAAGTTCGTCGATGATCTCCATGGCACGAACCTTCGGGGCGCCAGATACGGTGCCATGGGGAAATGTCGCCCGTAGGACGTCGACGGGTCCAACACCCTCACGAACGGCACCGGAGACGCCGGAGACGAGATGCATGACGTGGCTGTACCTTTCGATCACCATGAGGTCGTCGACCGTGACCGAACCGAACTCGGAGATACGACCCACGTCGTTGCGGGCAAGATCGATCAGCATGACGTGCTCCGCCCTCTCCTTGGGGTCATTGAGCAGCTCCTCGGCGAGCGCGGCGTCTTCCTCCGGCGTCGCACCGCGCCACCGGGTGCCCGCGATCGGCCGGGAGTACACCATCCCGTCACGGGTGCGTGTCATCAATTCGGGTGAAGACCCCGCAATGGCGAGTCCCTGGTTACGAAGAAAGAAAAGATACGGACTCGGGTTCACAAGCCGCAACGCCCGGTACACGTCGAACGGTTCGCCATCGAAGTCCACTTCGAGACGCAACGATGGCAGGATCTGAAACGCGTCTCCCTTTTCAATATGCTTGATCGCGGTCCGAACCGCCGCTTCGAAGGTTGCCTGATCGACGTTACAGCGGGGCTCGCCCTGGTCGGTGAATGTTGGCCGTGGGAGTGCACGGTAGGTCGCGGCTTCCCCGAGACTTTCGATCATGGCATGCAGGTCGACAACAGCAGCCTCATACTGTGCCGCAGGATCCTCCCCGACGAATACGTTCCTCACCAACCGGATCGTCTGACGGAACCGGTCGACTATTGCCATGGACCCAACGAACTGAAACATCGACTCGGGCAAACCGCGGTCGTCAGGAGGCCGGTTCGGGAGATGCTCGATGTAACGAACAGCATCGTACGCAAGGTACCCGACGGCGCCGGCGAACAGTGGTGGGATATCTGCGCCAAGCCCGAGCAGGTCAGGAGGCGGTGTGCGGTGGGCCTCTGTAAGAGCCTCCAACGCCTCGAGGGGGTCCAACCCCGCGAGATCAACAGTGGCTGAACCCGCAGTGCTCTTGCCCTCGAACGAGACAAGCGTGAACTCGGGGTTCCATCCCACGAACGACCAACGTGCCCATCGCTCCCCACCTTCGACCGACTCGAGAAGGAACCCATCGGCATCGCCAACGAGGCGTTCGAACACGGAAACCGGTGTCTCCCGATCGCCCAGAATCTCGATCGTTACCGGAACCACGTTGTACTCATCGGCGAGATCCAGAAATGTTTCAAGAGTAATGCTTACGTCCATGGACCAGACCTTAGGACAAACACCAGACGTTGCGAACCCGTCAAACCGTGGTCAAGAAACTGAGATTGAGAAAATCAAGCCAGTCACTGAAGATACCGGAAAGTCGACCAATCTGACCCGTGAGTAGGAGATACCCGAATCCAGCGAGAAGCAGACCCGACAGCACAGATATTTTTGTGAGATGAGGTTTTAACCAGGTGAAAGCACTGAGCGCACGTTGCACAAACAACGCCGACGCGAGGAATGGAAGACCCAACCCGAGCGAGTAGAAACCCAGCAGGACGACACCTTGGAACACCGTGTCCGATGCACCGGTGAGAGCGTAAACACTCGCCAGGAAC
Organism: Actinomycetota bacterium; assembly: GCA_013151445.1. Classification (GTDB taxonomy): domain Bacteria; phylum Actinomycetota; class Acidimicrobiia; order Spongiisociales; family UBA5794; genus BMS3BBIN02. The sequence continues at coordinate 16,447 of JAADIG010000035.1, read as the reverse complement.
GGGCCGACACAAGGAGTCCAACCGACTGCAAACGCCGATCCCATCAGTACGGGTCCGGCTGGACCCAGCCGATCTGGCCGCATCTCGAAGCGGCGTTCCTTCATAAGAGGCATCGCTATGGATGGTTGCCAGACGGCCGTCACCGCAATGAACACCCCCATGAGCAAGACGAACCACCCGGCAACCGTTTCGAACGTGGCCCGGGAGTCAAGAATGAATGCGGCAACGCGCGTCGCCGCGGCGCCCGTCGCCATGAAGATGATCGAGAATCCCAGGACAAAGAGCAGGGTCCGATTGACGACCTTACGTTTTGATGCCGTCCCCTCGGATATCTCCTGGAGCGAGTAGCCGCTCATCAACGAAAGGTACCCGGGGACGAGGGGAAGCACACACGGCGACAGAAAGGAAAACGCGCCCCAACCGAACGCCGCCATCAGTTTCAGTGGATCCACACAGGGCCTTCCGCCGCGAGTTCTTCGAGCGAACCAACGGCCGCACCGTCCGACATGTTCCCACGAGAACATGAACAATCCGAAAACCAACACCCGACACGATCGAGACCCACTATCCTCTTGCCAACATTCTTCCGCCCCGGAACCAAGGACTCCATGACCGCACCTGTCCCCCAGCGTCGTCCAAGCTTCACACTGCGGGATCGCCGCGTGTTGTTTCTCATGGGTCTCGTGGCGTTCTTCATCGGGTTCGGTGGAGCGCTCATGGCGCACACGCTCCCGTTTGCGCGCAAGTCGCTCGGCCTCTCTGAGGGAAACATGTCAACGCTCTTCGCGTTCGTGCGTGCTGCCTCCCTCTTTGGACTCGTATTCGCCCTGCGTGCCGACTCGCACGGTCGACGCAAACCACTGCTCCTCGCCTATCTTTTCCTTCCGGCGGGCAACCTCATTACCGCGGTAGTCCCTGGCGTCGCGGCTTACGTGATCGGGCAGAGCCTCACAAGGATCGGTGTTGTCGCAGTAGCTGGCATCGCAATCGTCATCGTTGCAGAAGAGCTATCGCCACCCCTACGTGCCTACGGACTCGGGATCTACGGCGTCTTCGGCGGTCTTGGCACTGGCCTGTCCTTGTGGCTGCTGCCGTTGGCAGACGGTTCAACCGATGGGTACAAGATCCTGTTCGGCATATCTGTGTTGGCGTTGGCGGCCTACCCGGTCCTCAACACCTATCTATCGGAGAGCCGAGCCTATGTGCAGTACTCGACGCGCATCACGTTCGGCCACGCCCTGCGTGCTGGTCTTGGTCGTCACTTCTGGCCGCTGGCGGGCATTAGTTTCCTCGTCGCGGCCTTCGCCTCCCCGGCGTTTGACTTCGCCCTTGAACGGCTCATTGATGACCTGCAGTGGAAGACCAGCGCCGCGCAGTTCCTCATCACCATCTTTTCCGGCGCCGGACTCTCGGGGCTCTTCATCGGGGGCCGGGCTGCGGACAATCTGGGCAGGAGACCAACGACAGTCGTCGCGTTAGCTCTGGGTCTCGTCGGGGGAATAGCGTTCTACACAGTCTCGTCGGGATGGCTACTGGCGCCCGCAATCTTCGTCGCAACGTTCGGAGTTTCGATGCTGTCGCCCGCGTTCGCCGCACATCGGTCCGAGCTGTTCCCGACCCGAGTGCGTGCGTCAGCGTCGGGTTGGCTTACCAACATCGCCATCGTTGGCTCAATTTTCGGTTTCGTCTTTGGTGGTGTCATGATCGACCGTTATGGCCTGTCATCGACGGTGACACTGTTGGGTTCCGGCCTCATTGTTGCGATGTTCCTGGCGTTTTCTCTCCCCGAGACACGCGGCCTTGACCTTGTGCGCGGAGCGGGCCAACAACGTGCCACACCACAAACGACACCGCCCGCACAAGAACCAGCACCGCAATCCCCCACCACACCCCCGGCAGACCCCACCCCCTCGGCTCGACCAGCATCAGAACCCCCACTGCAATAACCATTGCGACTGCCATCGCTCCCGCGATAAAACGCAGAGACGTGAATCCGATCGCGATCCCGTCCCAGACAAACACGAGTGCCCCAAGCGGTACGAGCCAGATCAGGATCGGGTACACGGCGTCAACTTCGGCGAGCACAGCCGCGGACTGGGTAAACCACCCCGCGATCCACGGTCGCAGTGCGATAAGCATCACCGAGAATGCGCCTCCAACCACCAATCCCATCCACAACAATCGGAACGTCAGAAGTTTCGCCGCCGCGATACCCGACTCGGCCCGGACCCTGGCCACCATCGTTTGGGCCGCGATAGCAAGGGCATCGATCGCAAACCCGAGGAAGAACCAAATCTGTCCCACGACCTGGTGCCCCGCAACGGCGGCGGATGACACCCGTGCCGCGACCGAAGTCGCGACCGTGAAAACGACTAGCAGCGATGTCGTTCGCACCACAATTGCTCCCCCGACGGAGAGAAACACCCTGATCGAGGCAACCGTCGGGCGAGCGAAATCAACGAGGGTCAAGGAACCACGGGGTCGGAGCAAGACCACCAAGAAAAGGACCGCACCCACGTTCTGGGCGACAACGGTCGCGACTGCGGCTCCACCAAGTCCCCAACCCGCACCGAAGATGAGAAGCGGATCAAGCACGACGTTGATGACATTGAATGCGAGGGTGATCCACAGCGGCGTCCGGGTGTCCCCGTGACCGCGAAAGATCCCGTGCCCAGCGGTGATAACAAGCATGGCGGGGAGTGCCAGGGCCCGAATTGTCACGTACTGCGCTGCCATCCCGACGGTATCACCACCACCGCCGATCAGGCCGACGACCTCGGTGGCGAGACCGCGCAGACCCACCATGGCGACGATTCCGAGCGCGACCGCCAGCGCCACCGCCTGCCCGGCGTAGCGCGCCGCCTCCCCGGTTTCTCCCCGGCCGAGCGCATGGGCGATCAGCGGCGTCGTGCCGTATGCCAGAAAGTTAAACAGGCTGAACGCAAAGAGAAACACTGCCGCCGAGACACCGAGGGCCGCTAACTCCTGGGTCCCTAGCCGTCCCACGAACGCGGTATCGACGATGCTGATGAGGGGGTCAGCGGCGAGCGCACCCAGCGCCGGCCAGGCAATCTGACCGATGGTGCGATCGAACTCGGTCGAACGCCAGGGCTGGATCACCCCGGATCAGTCGCTTTCAGATCGTATGCGCATCGGTCGAACAGCGGGCACGCCCAGCACCGCGGCTTCTTAGCGTCGCAAACATCTCTCCCAAACTGGATGATCCGCATCGAAACACCGGACCACTCGCTTTCGGGGAGCAACGCCTTGAGATGGAACTCAATCTTCACAGGGTCGGAGAACGAAGTGATACCGAGTCTGTTCGTCACCCGTCTGACATGGGTATCCACTGCGATGGCCGGTCGGTCCCAAACCTCAGCAAGAACGACGCTCGCCGTCTTGCGGCCAACGCCTCGCAGTGTCACTAGCGCATCGAGATCGTCGGGTACCTCACCACCGAACTTGTCGACGACATCTGTGGCAAGCGATACGACGGACTTTGCCTTCTGTCGGTAGTACCCGGTGGAGTACACCACCTGTTCAACGGCCTCAAGCGGGGCATTGGCAAGGTCTTCGGGGGTCGGCCACTCCCGGAACAGTTTTGGCGCGACCTTGTTGACAGTCTCGTCCGTGGTCTGGGCGGATAGGACCGTCGAAACCAGGAGTTGCCACGCATCGCGGTACTCCAATGCAGTCCGCATCGCCGGGTAACGTTTTTTGATCCGTCGGTAAATTGTGCGTGCGTTGCGGCGCTCGTCGGGCGAGGGATCTGGGATCGCGGGGGTGGTGGCCATGGACGCGACTCTACCCTCTACACTCATGGCCGTGGACATCCCTGCAATAGTCGTCGCCCAGGCGCGCGTCGAAGGAAACCTCGTCAAAGTTGACGACTTCCTCAACCACCGGGTCGACCCAGCCATCATGCGCCAAGCAGGTATCCAGATCGCCGCACTACTCGAGGGCGAATCCGTCGACCTCATTCTCACAGCCGAAGCATCCGGTATTCCCCCGGCGCTGGCAACTTCGTTCGTCACCGACATTCCTTGTGTCTATGCCAAGAAATACATTGGCACCGCACAGAGGCACTCGTTCGGGCGCGAGGTGGTATCGCCTACCAAGGGTGTGGAATATCGGGTGGAGGTGGGGCGCCGGCAACTTCGCCCCGGCCTACGAGTTGCCGTCGTCGACGATTTCCTGTCCGGCGGTCGCACCGCAGAGGCACTAGGGGAGATCGTGGAAGAGGCGGGTTGCGAACTCGTGAAGTTTGTCTTTGTTATCGAAAAAACGTTCACCGGTGGTCGCGAGCGCCTTGAGGCGCGGTCGTGGGATGTGGACGCACTCGTCAAGATCGCGGACATCAGCAATGGCGTCATCACGCTCGCCTGAGAACCGTCCTTTGGCCGGTCTATCAGCCGCCGAACTCGTTGCCGAGGCGGCCACCAATCGGCCAGCGCTCAAACGGATCGCCGCGGCTATCGACACCGGGGATCCAAGTATCAAGAGCGATATAGTGGACCATGCGCGCAGTATCGGCATCGACCTGCCCGCGGACGCCGAAACCTGGCCCGCGAAACGTATCCTGCGCCGGGCCATGGGCCGAGAAGCCGTCGCTCGCCAACGCAGCAACCCGATCGCAAGGGACGAGCCGTTTCAATGCTGGCACTGCAGGTCCGATGTCGCTCCCGGGGGTTCCCGGGTGCGCGACCACTGCCCCCACTGCCTACGCTCCCTCCACGTCGATGTTGTCCCGGGCGACCGGGCCGCTGAATGCGGCGGTGATATGCATCCCATTGGGCTCAACCGGTCCCACGGTGATGACACGATCGTGTATCAGTGTGTGCGCTGCGGAACCACCCACCAGGTAGTTGTGCACGCCGACGACTCCCAGCGGGCGTTGCGGGCCATCATCAACCTGCCTCCCATGTAACAGCCGCTGGGAACCCGGTATCATGGCTTCGATGCATCCTTCGAGACTTCTCGTCCTCATCGGTGCAGCCCTCGGCGCTGCATCGCTTGGGTTCGACGCCGTACAATCCACCTCAACATCTAGCTGGTCCATGGTCGCCGCCGACGCCTGGCCTGGTGCAGCACTCATTGGGGCCATCGCAATACTCGGGATGGTCGGTCACCGCGCAGAGGGGTTCACACCGGCCGGTTCCGTCGTGTCGATCGTTTTCGTTTCGACGGCCGCGCTTCTCCTTGTCGGCAAATATATCGATGCCTCCAAGGCGGTTGATACCCTTCGCCTTGGAGGACACACCGCATCTATCGGGATCGGTATGTGGGTTCTCGCAAGCGGAATCACCGTGACAATAGTTGGGTCGCTGTGGTCGACAAGCCGCCGAATCGCCTCATAGGAACGAGAATCCCCACCGTTTCGCGAGCCCCGAATCGGTGGCGGGGGTTCGACGGTCTACGATCCTTGCGATGGAACGGATCCGACTACACCGCATCGCCCTCCTCGCCATGTGGTCCACGCTTGTCCTGATTGCGTTTGGAGCATTTACCAGAGGAAGTGGCAGCGGATACGGTTGTAAGGATCGGTGGCCTCTCTGTGAGGGCGGGGCGTTGGGTGGCTATCTTCCGCGCTTCGAAGCGGAGATGATGATCGAATGGACCCACCGCTGGATTGCCATGCTTGTCGGAATCGTTGCGATCGTCCTCGTCGTTGGCGCACTGCGCGGGAACCACTCCAGGCGGTGGGTGGTCGGACCGGCGATTTCGGCCCTCGTGGTCGTGAGCGGTCAGGCATGGCTCGGCCGGATGATCGTCAAGGGTGACCTGGCGCGTGACCTCGTAAGTCTGCATCTCGGAATCTCTCTCATCGTGGTGGCACACTTCGTCGTGATAGCGGTCGCCACGGGCACTCCGCGACCGAACCCCGCAGCGCCACGATCGTGGACTGCCCTCGTAGGTTTAAGCGCGGTGTCGGTGTACGCGGTAATGATTCTCGGGTCCATTGTCCACAACATGTATTTTCCCGGTTGGCCCCTTGTCAACAACGTTTTGATTCCGGACCTGGCGAACCGCTTCGTGGCGATCCATTTCGCCCACAGGGTCCTGACCGGCGCCGTGTTCGTGCTGCTCATCTTCCTTGTCGTGCGTGCCCGCACCGACAACCGGCCCGATGCGGAACGCCGATTGCTCGATGCGGGGTTGGCAGCGCTAGTGACAAACGCCGCCCTCGGTGCGTTGCATGTCTTCACAAAGGTCGATTCGAGTTTCGTTGTCGCAGCCCATGTCGGGGTCGCAGGACTCACGTGGGTGGCACTCGTAGCCGCCACCCTGGTCGCACTCGGTATACCTCAACCGGTGACCCCCCAGACCGCTAACTGACAAGGGCCTCGAGTATTCCCAGGCCCGCAACAATCATGCCGATTCCGCCGAGAACGCTCCAGAAGGCACTCGGGTTAGCTTCCGGGCGCAGACCTTCGCGCAGCCGATCCTGAAAGTAGGTCGCATCCCTCTTCGGGTTATCTGGACCTCGTCCACCTAAAAGCAAGCCGGTGGTCCCGCGTCCTAGGGAGTCGTACCCGCCACCGAAGAATGCAGCAACGCCGGCAAGCAGCAGTCCCACGATCGCAAGCGTCCCGCCGACGGCGCGAACCACACCGGCGTCGGACAGCAACCCGAAGACGATCCCGACGGCAGTAGCACCTGCCACCAACACGGCATAGTTCTTGAGATACCGAGGCATTCGCGTGGCGAGCGGTTCATGGGGAAAGTCGCTCGCGTCGATGTGTCTGTCGGGTCGCATGGGCGAAAGTGTACCGCCGGGAGCGGCAAACCGGAGCGGTGTGCGGTGCAATATCCTTCGTGCTGGGTGGTATGCGCAGCGACGAGGACCCGATCCTCAATACCGAGGCTCCGAGTCTCCCGCGTGAGGGGCAGCGGACCTAGAGCAGTCCGCGACGCCGCAGTTCGTCCTGCTTCCGGCGTTCCAGGAGCCAGATTCCCTTGCCGGCATAGTGGAAGAGGGCGAGTAGAAACGCGATGACGATCGTGAGCATGGCGAGGATCTCGGGACCGATGAAATAGGAATTGTCGCACCATCGCAGACCCGCAGAGCACAGCCCGAGGCCGGTGCCACCGTCGGTGAGATCTCCGAGGGCGAGGACGGGCACAAAGGCGACACCGATCATGGCTAGGAGCAGTGCTGCTCGTATCGCTTGGAGTACGTATTTCACCCGCACAGCCTAACGGGTGGATGTTTTTGCACAACGATTCAACGAACGGCTACCGTAAACCACACGGGTGTGATTACGAGCGATGGGCAGACACGCGATGCTCGAGTTTTCCGAGGAAACCTTTACCGACACCGAGGCCGCAGTCCTTGGCCAATTCTTCACGAATCTGGACTCCCCTGTGTTTGGGCTCATCAACCTTCCCGAAGTAGTGAAGGGAGCGCTCTTCGCCCGGTATAGCCGCTCGCCGAAATCGGTCCGTCGTCTGTTCCTCGATGAGTTCTACACCCAGCCCGAGTTGGGGGTTGAGCTCGTTGCCAACCACCTCGGCGGCGAAGCCGCCCGTGACAAGGCCGAGGGTCTATACCAACGAGTGTTTTCCGAGTATGGCGACGATTCGGTCGCCCAACTCGGTGGGGCACATCTCGCATGTGAACAGGCGTCGAACGTGCTGACGAAGATCCTCGAACGTGGCCGCCTGGCCTCGTACCTGGAACAGTCGACACGCTACATCTTCTACGATGAACGCCTCGGAGAACGCTATCGATACATGACACCACCGGAGTTTTCCGAGGGGGGTCTCGAGAAGACGTATGTTGACACGATGGAGTGGCTCTTCCGAACCTACACCGACGTTGTTGCCCGCCTGGTTGGGTACTACGAGGAGCGATTTCCCAAGTCGCCCGAGGACTCCAATTTTGTATGGAAGTCAACCATCCGAGCGAAGGCGTGTGACGACGCACGGGGGCTGCTGCCTGCATCAGCGCTTTCCAACGTCGGCATATTTGCGTCCGGGCAGGCGTACGAGGCACTTCTCATGCGGATGCGCGCCCACCCGTTGGCAGAGGCTCGAACGTACAGCGACCTCATGTTGGGTGAACTACGCAAGATGATCCCGGCGTTCATGAAACGTGTCGACGTTCCAGACCGTGGCAACGCCTGGTCCGCATACTTCGCAGCGATTGCCCGGGACCTTGATGACAGAGCCGAACTGCTGCCCACTCCCGAAGCCCGACCCGAGGTAACGCTGGTCGACTTCGATCCTGACGCCGAGACGAAGATCGCGGCCGCGGTGTTGTATCGCTACGCGTCTCTGCCGGATGACCAGATCCTCGACCATGTGCGGGGGCTTGGGGCGGACGAACGTGCTGCGCTGTTTGCTGCTGGGGTCGGAACCCGTGCGAACCGTCGCCACAAGCCGGGTCGTGGTTTCGAGCGAGCGGACTATCGTTTTGACATCCTGTGTGACTACGGCATCTTCCGCGACCTCCAGCGCCATCGGCTGCTCTCTCTCGATTGGCAGCGCTTGACACCACACCATGGGTTTGTAACCCCTGATTCCATTGCCGATGTCGGTGCTACCGCAGTATGGCTCGAGGCCATGGACAAGACCGCAACGCTCTACGAACAGGTTCTGGTGGCCCACGGAAAAGATGCCGCGCAGTACGTTGTTCCGTTTGCGTACAAGATCCGGTTCTTCCTACAGATGAACGCTCGCGAGGCGTTTCACCTGCTCGAACTGCGAACCGCCCAGGGGGGTCACCCCGATTACCGCAGGGTATGTCAAACCATGCACACCTTGATTCGTGAACAGGCTGGACACGCCCTCATCGCGGATGCCATGGAGTACGTTGACTACAACGACTACGCCCTGGCACGCCTCGAGGGCGAACGCCGCGCCGATGCTCGTCGATCATCCGCGGGACTGACACCACATTCCGACTAGAGCGCCACTCGGCGTGGCGGCCTCAGTCAGACAACGGAATTCGCAGGACTAGGTGCCCATCTTCGAGGGACCAAGCAGCCGCGCCAACAAGGGCATAGTCCATGTAGTCCAGCTTCATCCGTTCGATAAAGACCCGACGCGCATCACCCTCGATCGGCGGAACCCCGCGCTCCTTGACGGCCCTGGCTCGCTCGTCGAACCGTGCCAGGAACGCGTCTACATCCAACTCAGCCATCGCCGACTCCTCATCTCTGTTTCGCCCGCAAGGATAACGGACTCCGTTTCATTCCCATCTGTGTGTCCCTAAACAACAACACTTGGACCGAGCAACTCTCGGAGTTCCGCAAACAGTGCGGAGCGGGGTTCGACTCGGTGGTCGTCGCCGAGTTTCAACACACGCTCGCCCTCTTCCGCAACCATGTGGAGAAAAACGGGGGCAGATCCGGGATGGTTCAACAGTGCGACGCGGAGACGGTCAACCATGTTGCGAGATAACCGCGACGCCGGAATCCGCAAACGGACCGCCTTATCCTCCGAAAGCTCTGGTTCGCTCACCTTTTGCCCAATGAACTTCACCTCGTCGCCGCGATGGTCGACGCGCCCGGTGATCATCACGATGGCGTCCTCACGCACGAATCCACCATATTCCGCAACCGTTCTCGGGAAACACACAACCTCGACGCTGCCCTGGAGATCCTCGAGGCTAAAGAAATACATCGGTGCCCCGGCCTTGGTATAACGAGTCGTCACGCTGCCAACAATGCCACCAATCGTCACTTGCGCCTTGTCTGGCTGATCCCACAGACCGGGGACCGTCGTCGTACACATGCGGGCGAGCGCACGTTCCACGCCGAGCAACGGGTGATCCGACACGTACAGACCAAGCATTTCCTTCTCGAAACCGAGGCGGAGCTTCTTGGGCCACTCATCGGAGCCGATCTCGATCCTGGTCTCCACGACACCGCTCGTCTCACCACCAAACAAGCTGAATTGTCCCATGTCCTCGTTGCGCCGCCGCGTAACCGTTGCATCCATCATGTCTAGGTACCGTTCGAAAATCCCGCGCCGGGTATGCCCGAGCGAGTCGAATGCACCCGATTTGATCAGTGAATCAACGACTCGTTTGTTCAACACCTGGATATCGACACGGTTGAGGAAGTCATGGAAGTCGGCGTAGGGTCCGTTCTTCTCGCGTTCTTGCGCGATCATCACAACAACGGCCTCGCCGACGTTACGCACCGCTGATAGGCCGAAGATGATGTCGCCGTCAGATGCCACGAATTCCACTTCGGACCGGTTCACGTCCGGGACAGTCACCGTGATGCCCATGTGGCGACATTCGTGCAGGTAGACCGCAGTTTTGTCCTTGTCGCTCTTAACGGAGGTCAGCAGCGCAGCCATGTATTCGGCGGGATAGTGCACCTTCAGCCAAGCGGTTTGGTAGGCAATCAACGCATATGCGGCCGAGTGTGACTTGTTGAACCCGTATCCGGCAAAGTGCTCGATAAACCCAAATAATTCGCGGCCCTTGTCTTCACCATGCCCATTGGCGATGCAGCCGGCGACGAACTTCTCTTCCTGCTCCTTCATCACCGATGGGATCTTCTTGCCCATGGCTTTGCGCAGGCTGTCGGCTTCGATCATGGTAAAACCGGCGATGAGCTGGGCGGTCTGCATCACCTGTTCCTGGTAGGCCATGATCCCGAACGTGTCCCCCATCACCTCCTCGAGCAGCGGATGGAGATAGGTGATCTCGGCGCGACCATTCTTGCGATCGGCGTAGTCGAGATGGACACCGGCACCCAGCGGCCCCGGCCGATAGAGCGCGTTGAGGGTAATGAGGTGTTCGAATTCCTCGGGCCCTACGTTGCGCATCAGGGCCCGCATCGGCCCGCCCTCGAACTGGAAGATTCCCAGCGATTCGCCCCTTTGGAACATCTCATACACCGCAGGGTCGTCGAGCGCGATATTGTCAATATCGATTCGCTCACCGGTGTTGCGGTCGATCTGTTCGAGGGCACGTTCAATGGTGGCCAGCGTTCGCAGCCCGAGAAAGTCCATCTTGAGCAGCCCGAGCGCTTCGACACCACCCATCTCATACTGGGTGACGACCTCCGCCTCCTCACCCTTGCGCTGGATGGGAACGATATCGGTGAGCGGCACCGGTGAGATGACTACCGCCGCAGCGTGGATCCCGTCCTGGCGCCGCAGCCCCTCAAGGCCTCGTGCCGCGTCAACGACCTCGCGGGCATCGGGATCGGCCTCATAGAGCTCTCGCAGACCGGCCGCAGCCGTGTAGTGGTCACGCTCTTCGGCCGTGGAGTCGGGGCCCGGGGGGTCTAGGCATTGCGCCAGCTTGGCATCACGCCCCAGAATCGCCGGGGGCATCGCCTTGGCGAGCCTGTCGCCGAGTCCGTAGGGGTGGCCGAGGACACGGGCGGAGTCACGCAGCGACTGGCGGCCCTTGATGGTGGAGAATGTCACAATCTGCGCCACGTGATCGGAGCCGTACTTCTGCGCGGAGTATTGGATGACATCGCCGCGATACCGCTCGTCGAAGTCCATATCGATATCGGGCATCGACCGACGACCCGGATTCAGGAACCTCTCGAAAATAAGGCCAAACTCGATCGGGTCGATCTTGGTGATGCCAAGACAGTACGCAATGATCGACCCGGCCGCGGATCCACGCCCTGGTCCGGTCCGGATATTGGCTTCCTTGGCATAGCGGATCAGGTCCCAGACAATAAGGAAGTACGCATCGAACCCCATGTCGTGGATGACACCGAGCTCGTACTCGATGCGATCAATCGTTGTCTGATTCATCTCGGGGTAACGACGCCGGGCGCCCTCGTACACGAGTTCGTGTAGATACGCCTCCTCGGTCTGCCCACCAGGGACCGGGAAGTGGGGCAATAGAATCTTGCCAAACTCCAGATGTATCTCGGAGCGTTCCGCGATGACGAGAGTGTTCTTGCACGCATCCGGGTACTGGTCGTCCGGGAAGAGTCGATACATTTCCTCGGCAGACTTCATGTAGAACTCGTCAGACCCGAACTTGAAACGCTTCTCATCGGACTTGTTTGCGCCCGTCTGGATACACAACAACACATCGTGGGTGTCGTACTCGTGGGCATGGGTGTAGTGCACATCGTTGGTTGCGAGTAGCGGTGCCCCGATATCCTTCGCGATCCGGGTCAAATCTTCGAGGATGCGCCGTTGTGCAGGAATTCCATGGTCCTGGAGTTCAATGAAGTAGTTATCTTTACCAAAGATGTCCTGATACTGGGCCGCGGCCTTCACTGCGCCCTGATAGTCACGCACCTGTTGGGTATTGCCCTCCTCGGAGTCTGCATCTGGCGCGAGCAGCTGGGGAACATGACCTCCGAGGCATCCGGACGTTGCCGCGATGCCCTCGGAGTACTGCGCGAGAAGTTCCATGTCCATGCGCGGTTTGTAGTAGTACCCGTCAAGGTACGCCTGAGAGGCAAGCTTGATCAGGTTGCGATATCCAACATCGTTCAATGCGTAGAGCAGCATGTGGTGCCGAACGTCGTCGCGACGCGGCGGCCGGTCTCGTCGGTTGCCCGGCGTGGTGTAGGCCTCCAGCCCAATCACCGGCTTAATACCCGCGCTCGTTGCGGCCTGATAGAAGTCCAGCACCCCATAGAGCACCCCATGGTCAGTAATACCAACCGCTGGCTGATTGTCCGCTACCGCTGCGCCGATGACATCGCTGATGCGGGCCGCGCCGTCGAGCATGGAAAACTCGGTATGAAGATGAAGATGGGCAAATTGCTGGCTCACGCCGCGCTGGCTCCGGATGATCTCGAACGAACTACACCAATGTAAGCATGCTGGGTGACCTTGTGCATCGCATCTCCCCAAAGACGAGAAATCGGCATTCGGACACTCAGTAGGGCCAGGCTACTATCGGCGGCTACGACATGAATCGACGGCTACGACGGGCAGTTCCCAGTGACGATGAAGCGAATCGGCGTCTTGACCTCTGGAGGCGACGCCCCCGGAATGAACACCGCAGTTCGCGCCGTAGTTCGCACCGCTCTCGCCCACGGCCTCGAGACGTACGGAATCCCTGAGGGTTATGCGGGACTTCTTGACGGCAGATGTCACGAACTCAAGGCCCGTGACGTTGGTGACATTCTGCATCGCGGCGGCACGTTCCTCCAGACCGCCCGATGTGCGGCCATGATGACGGACGACGGCCCCCGGGTGGCGGCTCAGAGAATCGCAGAGGCTGAGATCGACGGCATCGTCGTCATCGGCGGTGACGGGTCGCTAGCGGGAGCGTTGGCCCTCCAGAAACAGGGCGTGCCAACCGTCGGGGTACCGGCCTCGATCGACAACGATATTTGGGGCACCAACATGTCGATCGGTGTCGACACCGCCCTGAACACGATCATGGAAACAGTCGACAAACTACGCGACACCGCGTCCAGCCATCAACGAGCGTTCCTGATCGAAACGATGGGGCGCAACTGCGGGTATCTCGCGTTGATGGCCGGAGTTGTCTGCGGGGCTGAATTTTCCCTGATTCCCGAGGTCGACGTCACGCTTGAAGAGATCGCCGACGCGGTAGCCGCAGCGTATGCCCGCGGTAAGAGCCATTCGATGATCCTCGTGGCCGAGGGTGCATCGCTCGACATCCGCGATGTCGCTCAGTATCTCGACGAACGAAAGCTCGGATACGAATCCCGGATCACGATCCTCGGTCATGTCCAACGCGGGGGCACCCCGACCGCGTTCGATCGATTGCTGGCGACAAGGTTGGGTGTCGCTGCTGTCGACGCACTCGTCGAGGGGTCAAGTGGGGTCATGACGGCGCTCAGCGGACGCGAGATTACCAGGGTTCCCCTCGAAGAGAGTGTGGCGCGCCATCGCGCCGCAAACCTGGCCTTCCACCACATGACCACGATGCTTGCCCGCTGACCTATCACACGCGGTCCCTACCCTCGTATGGTCCTCAGCAATTCGAGGGTTTCTCCGAGATCTCGCGGGATTGGGGCGGCGACCCGGATCTCCTCGTTGCTAACCGGATGACGAAAAGCCAGCGTGGTGGCATGGAGCCACACCCGCCCCGGATCAGCGACCGAGGTGCGGCGATCACCATAGACAGGGTCCCCCACAAGTGGGTGCCCTATCGACTGGAAATGAACACGAATCTGATGCGTGCGCCCGGTGTCGAGCGTCACGCGAAGCAGATCGTGACCATCCCACCGTTCGGTGACCTGATAGTGGGTTCGAGCGACGCGGCCGCCACGTAGAACCGCCATCCGGATCGGGCGTTGCGGGTCTCGGCCGATCGGTGCATCGACGGTCCCGGCCGATGACTGCAGGGGTCCGTGGACGAGAGCCGTATACACCCGTTCGACTTTCCGTGCGCTCATCTGGCTGCGAAGGCTATCGAAGGCGGCCGGAGTTCTCGCGACCATGAGAAGACCGGACGTGTCCTTGTCGAGGCGGTGTACCAGACCCCAGCGGCGGTCTTCACCGAGATCCGCAAGGTCCTCGTACTGATACACAAGCCCGTTGACGAGTGTGTCGCTGTCGTGGCCGGCGCCGGGATGCACCACTCTGCCAGCCGATTTGTTGACGACGAGCACGCTCTCGTCACCGTAGGCGATTTCTATCGGCATCGGTGTCGGGACGAGACCCGCTGGGGCGGTGATCCAGACCACAATCCAATCGTCAACGTCGACCCTCGTATTGCCTTTGGCGGTGCGAGCGTTCAGGGTGGCGTCACCGTTGGCGACGAGCGTCGCGGCGACGGCCCTCGAAACGCCTGCGAGGCCAGCGACGACCTTGTCCAAGCGCAACCCGGCGTCGCGAGCAGCGACGCGGAGGGTCACTTCCGCACGTTCCTCAGTCATTCGTCTTCGGGTTCCGCACGGCGGTGCGCCAGCCATCCGCCAATTACGAGCGTGCCGACCCCGACCCAAAGGAACGTATCCGCCAAGTTGAACGTCGGGAAGAACGAGAAATCGATGAAGTCGACGACCGCACCGTCGAGGAGTCCTGCACCGCGGAACACCCGATCGACGAGATTTCCCATTGCGCCACCAAGGATGATGCCGAGCCCCACCACCTCCATGCGATGCCCCATCTCCCCGGCCATCTTCGCAATGTAGATCGCCACCCCGATCGCCAGCAGCCCGATGATCGAACCGGAGCCTTGGAACGACGAAAACGAAGCACCGGGGTTGCGTGCGAGGGCAAAACGCACAAACCCATCAATGATGTTGATGGGGTCTCCCGGTAACCGGTTGAGTGCCCAGTCCTTGCTAGCCACATCCACACCGACGACCACGAGTGCGACGAGTGCGGCGAGCGCACGGTTGGGAAGACGGGCCAAGATGGGCATCGACAAACTCTCAGAACGGGGATGGCAGGAAAGCGTACCACCACGGTCTATCCAAGAATCGCCCGGATCGCGGACAGGCACACCGCGGCGGCGGTCGGAGCATCCTCAGCAACCGAGCTGATCGATGATCGTGTCCAGCAGCTCCTCGTTCTGTTCGAAACCTCCGTCAGGAAGGATCTCGACCAAGAGACCTCGACACACAAGCCAGATCCCCGGATCTCCACCCACTCGAGTCAGCGTTCCGACGACCCGACCACCAATCTGGGTTAGGCCGGGGCTATCGAAAGCGCCAGGCGGTTCGTCAACCCCCCACAGAATTGATACTTGGAGTGCAACTTTCCCGGACTCCGAGAGCGCCTGGAACGACTCGGAGGTGGCCGATGAATCGTCCCCCTCGAACGAGTCGTACCCGAGCGCACGCAGGACATCAAGGATCGTATCGCTCCCCTCCCGAAAATCGGTGAGCAGGTTGTCAGCACCGAACGGCTCGATCCCGACCCACGGCGATATCGTGGTCGTCGTCGATGTCGAGGTGGGAGGTATCGACGTGGGTTCCACAACCGCAAACGTGGACGACGTGGTCACACTCGTCGATGGATTCGCTGTGCCACCCGACACCGTAGAAGACGTGCTAGCCGGCGATAGGCCCTCGGTGGTGCCGGGCGTCGAACCCGAGCACGCCGCGAACGCAAACACCAGAACACCGGCCCACAACCCCAGAACCGCGAGAGGACGACCGGAAGAAAAACGCCACCGAACTGATTCGCCAGCTCCGCTATCGGCCCGTCGCGAGGATCGACTGCCCGTCACGGTCTTCGTCGGCAATTCGTCCCATCTCCTGCTCAAGACCCGGCACCACCCCTGCAACATAGAAACGCATCGTCACGTTGAATTCGTTCTATCACGCCATCGTAGGCGGCGATCTGAGCGTCGAGAGCTTTGGCGTTGGCGACGAAGAAGCGATTCTCGCGCTCGACCCGCAGGAACTGACGGTACTCCAGCAGAGCCACCGTACACGCATCAGAAACGGATACCTCACCTTCAGCGGCGCGCATCTGATCCTCGGGGGCCTTAGGTGACGAGATTCCCTTTTGGCCATCGCATACTCTCCCCTTTCGATGACTAGTTTCGATTGGACCATTCAGCCACTCCCCT